>CATJRT010000357.1 GCA_949742895.1 uncultured Eubacteriales bacterium
CCTTGTCAAAGGGGAGGGATACTGTCAGCGTTTGGCCTGGCGAGATGTGATAATTCGCTGACTGGTTGCCCAGAAGACCGCCAGCGGTAAGATCAAAGGCCCTGAGGGTGCCGCTCTTGGCCTGCGTCCCTTCCCCGCTGTAATGGAGGGTAACCTCCACTTTGGGCTGTGTAAGCTTACTGGGAACCAGGATGCACAAAGTGTCCAATCTGCCTCCGGCCGGGACATCGAACATGGAAGCGGGGAGGTTCTCTCCTCCCTTGTGATAGTGGAGACTGCCTGTGGAGGGGTCCCCTTGATGATCCCAGCAGATGCCGGTGATCTGGAGTGCGCCTTGGCGCTGCGGGCGCTCCCTTTCAGCTGATGCGATGGACACCGCTGTGCCCGCCAAGACAGCAATTCCTACAGCAGTACCCAAAGCAATTCCGATATGGGATTGCGTAGCCGCTGCGGCGCCCCCACCGGCTGCTGCGGTTGCGGTAGCCGCACCGCCCTGTGCGCCTCCAAAGGCGGAAAACACCTTATTGCTGCCCTGTACTGACAATTCAATCCCATACTCTTTTGTCTGTGCAGGAGAGGGGCATGGGCTTGGGCTGCGTGATAGCTGCCCGTACAGATGTCCATGATGTCGTTTGACTAAACTGGGATTCCCCTGCGTCACCGGAACAGGGTCCATATCAGTCTGCTTCCCGGGCGGATATCCATAAAGTATTCGCATATTTTCCGTGATCAGCTGATTGAGTAGATTGAACGTCCATTTCTCTTCGGGAGACAATGTATCCCACTCTGGCGAAATCTCGACAGGAAGCCGCATGGATACCCCAATCTCCCCGTTTTGAGGTGTGATGTCCGCCACCATATTGAATGCCGCGGTGCCCACTATACTCAGTGGGGTGGCGCCTATTGATTCCACCTCGTTGGGCCAGTCCAAGGGGAGAATGCTCACCAGGCCGTCCTCAAACAGGAAGGGCGGGTCATCAGCATAAAGAGCGATCTCTTCAGTCGTCAGCACCCTGCCAAACTCGGCGGAATAGGAGACGTAGCCGCAGAATCCCTTGGTGTAGATGGGCTTTCCGGACTCGTATTCCGCACCCACCAGGATATCCGACCGCCGTCCTGAGAAAGCGAAGGGGAACTGCCCATCCAGTTGTCCATCCAAATACAGGCTGACTTTACCTGAGTCAAATACCGCAGCTATATCCTGCCAAAGCTCAGGCAAGAGGGCCTTGGACATGACTGCCTGCTCACCAGCATCGGAGGAGAGGGCCAGTTGGAAGGTGTGTCCCTCCTGAGGGATCAATTCCAACGCATACAGAGTGCGGTTGCCTTCCATAGCGGCATACACCTGCTGGCGCTCTTGCTTATCCTGGGGCCAGATCTTCAGCAGCAGGGTATGGGTGGCCGGCAAAGCCTCCAGCGGCGTACAGCGCACCTGACCGGAACCGCTGAATACAGTACAGGCCGTGTATATCCCACATCCGGCCCCCTCGCCGACAGCCCACATGGGGAGGTGGTTCCCGCTCACATCCTTATACTGAATAGTTGAGCAGTCAGACTGAAAGACGCAACTGTTATCCACACCGGGCAAGACGGCGTTGCCGGACAGGATCTCCGCATCGGAGCGGGCGATGCTGCTGACTCGGATCAGCGAGAAGCCGCCCGTAAACTGTTTACCAATGAAAAAGTCTCCCGTACAGGCGGAGGTAGTGGTAAGGACCTTCTTCTCCGCCGCTGGAATACCTCCGACAAAAAGTGTAAGCACGCCCTGATGATAACGCAACGCGATGTAGTCCTGTCCATGCGGACCTAACGCCCACTCTGGTTCAGAGGACAACGAGGCAAAGCCATCCATAGAAAAGATGATTCTGCCGTCCATCAACTGGATCGTAAAGCCTCCTTCTTGCCCGTATAAAATCCCATCTATATTTTGACCTTTTACGACCCAGAGCTGGATCGTAAAATCGCCCCCGGTGCCAATGGATAGATTAGAAATATTTTTATGTGCCAAATAGCCTACGCTGGTGGTACGCAAAACCCGGACGCTGTTTCGATTTTGATTGGTCGCCATACAATCACCTCCACTTCAAATGAGCCCTGCCCGGAAGTCCGCCTCCAAGCGGTCACGCTCTTCCGCGGCATCCTGATCCGGCACCATGACCAGATCATCATCGTTCCAACGGTCGGCGAGTATGCCCATGACTTTATTTGCCCCGGAAACCACGCCATCGGCAAAAAAGCTGTCTCCATCCTCCAGCTCCACACCATAGACCGTGCCTTGGTAAGTTTCTGGGTAGCAGTAAAGCACATTGGCAAGCCCCTGCCTGGTCATAAGCTGAGACTGTGATGTCAGGTCGATGGGTGCGATAAAGCCGTCCTGTGTGCCCAGAGGGTGAAGCCGGGTCGCTCTGACCTCCATACCGTTGCTCAGGTGTACCCGGTAGATATTTTCCTCTGTGCCGGGGATCAGGTGCTTTACCGTTACCGCTCCGCCTTTGGGCGAGAGGAGCTGGTTGCCCTGCTGCAACTCCTCTATATTCTTTTGGGAGCCGTCCAACATCGTCACCTTGGTGCCTGCGGCCAGGCATCCCCAGTAGAGATGTATTTTGGAAACCTTTTTCACATGGGGCTGAGAGAGTACCAGCTCAGTCCCTTTGCTGGTTAAAAGCACATCGTGAAGTGTTTGATCTTCCCGGCATCGGAAACTGAAGGAAAACTCCAGATCGTGGGTGCGGTTGCCGAAGCGAACACTGTCTGGGATCTCATTGTTCCAGTTTCGTTCCAACTTCCAGCCGATGCTGGTGCCGTTGTTCAAGGGGAAAAAGACAACTCCCGGTTTGGTTTTGTCTTCATCATATGTTATGGAGCCAAGATAGAGGATATCGCCAAATCCTTGACAGGACAGGGCGGACCCTGCATTTTCCACAGCTGACACATGATAGCCTTCCTCAAGGTCAACCTGTCCCTCCATATCCAGCATGACGATCTCATTTTTGGATATCTTGTCCCGAGTTTCTGGATAGGTATAATCCAGCTCCGGAGCATTGCGGGCATAGGCTACGGTGATTGCCCCGCTCTCAGGGGACCGGATATGCCGGGGGTGTGTGACCGTAAGGTTTTTTACCAGGTCCTTGGCCCCGGCACTGGCTTGGTCGGAAGCGACCTGCGAACGGAGCAGTCCGTTCTTGCCCGGCTCCCAAGTAGCATGGAGGTACGCGGTGTACTCCTCTCCATCCTTCAGTGGAGGCATTTCAGGGGATTGGATCTCAATCTCTCCGGCAACACAGGCGGAGAAAAACCGGGCGTTATGCGCCACAAGAGTATCCCCAGCGTATACATCCAAGGTCAGATAAAGCCGCTGTGCCGGGGCGGTAAGTGTCATAGTGCCCATAGCATAGGCAGTCCCAGTGGCAGCGTCATAGCCCAAAGCCAGTATCTTGGCCTTGTCCTGAAAGCCAACGTTCGTGGCATTCAGGGCATTCCTTTGAGCCAAAGACCGCTGATACAGTGTGTGTAGGCCCGGGTAGCGGATCTTCATCTGGTTTGGGCCGCCGAATTGCGCCGCCACGCAGCGGGAATCCTCCAGTTGACTCAAGTCCAACTCCCGGCTAATAAAGGAGCCTTTGGGAAGTGTTTGCCCCAGTTCACGCAACAGGATTTGATGCTCATTCATACATGATCCTCTCTTTCAGTTATATTTCTGCCGCCTTAAATCAAAGGCTGGCATGGTTCCCTCCAAAACATCAACAATATGATCTCTGATTTCAGGATTTTCAATGGCGCCGGCCTGGTATCGGATTTGATAAGCGTCTTTATCCATCTCGCAGAAG
>CATJRT010000358.1 GCA_949742895.1 uncultured Eubacteriales bacterium
GCACCGACGGCGGCAACTTCGACCCCGACGGCACCCTGACCCGCGCGCAGGCCGCCAAGATCATCACCTACATGCTGCTGGGCAAGGAGGTCGCCGACAGCCTGCCCAACACCGGCTCCAAGTTCACCGACTGCCCCGATGGCCGCTGGTATGTTGGCTCCGTCAACTACCTGACCGACCTGGGCATCGTGGCCGGCCGCAGCGAGACCATCTTCGACCCCAACAAGACCGTCAACGGCTATGAGTTCGCCAAGATGCTGCTGGGCGCTCTGGGCTACGACTCCAAGACCGAGAAGTTCGAGGGCGATTCCGGCTGGTCCCTGAACATCGCCACCCTGGCCCGCCGCGCCGGTCTGAACGAGGACCTGGCCGTCAGCGTCATCAGCACCGCTCCCCTGACCCGTGAGCAGGCCGCCAAGCTGTCCTTCAACACCCTGAAGGCTACCATGGTGTACTATGAGGGCGGCGTGTCCGTGGGCGACGTGACCGTCAACCCCACCCGCAAGGAAGTGTCCAACGCTGCCAGCAACCACTATGATACGACTGCTGCTGGCGACACCCTCATGCAGTTCTGCGAGCAGTACTTCCCCGAGCTGAAGTACCAGGCTTATGCTGAGGCCGACGACTTTGGCCACACCCCCGACGGCCGCTGGATGAACGGCAGGACCCCCGCTTATGTCAACCTGGCCGATCCCACCCTGGTGCTCACCGACGCGGTGTCCGAGGCCGACCTGATCAAGAAGCTGCCCAAGGGCGCTGCCCTCAAGAACAATAGCGTGACCCCGAAGAAGAACGGCGCTGACGACACCGCCGTTACCACCATGGCCGGGCTGGCCGCCCTGACCGGGAACGGCAAGAAGGTGGAGATCTATGTCAATGGCGACAACAAGATCGATGCCATCATCACCACCGTGTACACGGTTGAGAGCGTGAAGAACATCGTCGAGAAGAACGGCGAGACCACCTACACCTTCTCTTCCACCGGCGGCTCCTACAAGAACAACGAGGACGCCACCAATGCCGTCGTGTCCGGCACTGTGGCCAAGGGCGACGTGGTGACTACCGTCAAGATCGGCGACAAGATCTATGTGTATGCCACCGATAAGTTTACCGGCAACCAGACCGCCAAGAAAGGCAACACCGTCACCATCGGCGGCGCTGAGTATGTGATCGCCACCGGCGTGAACGGCGTGAACGCTGGCGCGTTCACCAACAGCAAGGACGAGGCCAACTACTGGGCCGACATGAACGGCTACCTGGTCAAGGTGGACGGCATCACGACCCAGGTGGACATCAACTATGCCCTGATTACCCGCGCCATCGTTGGCTCCTCCACCCCCAGCCTGGACAACCCCACCAGCTACACCATGAACGTCCGCGCCGTGCTGGATAATGGCGACGTGATGGACGCCACCCTGAAGATCAGGGTCGCCACTACTGCTGAGGCCAACGAGTTGAGCGTCAGTGAGGGCGATATTCTCTGTGGCAACGTGAAGGTGGCTGATAAGGACACTGTGACCGAGGCTGGTGTGAATGGTCTCCTCGCGGGCAAAATGTTCGGCTACTACATCAAGGACGGCAAGATGGTCCTGGATAAGGTCGACTTCAACGCCAGCATCACGAAGGACAGCGTCTACGGCTTCTATATGGCTGACGATTATGACGGCGCGACCTCTCATAATGGCGCGAATAAGTCCGGCGCAAGTGGCCCCGACCAGACCAACATCAAGGCTCTGTTCAACTCCAAGACCGTGTTCGTCCTCTATACCATCGACGGCACGAAGGTCACCGCCAAGGCCGTCACCGGCACCGCTGGCCTGAGCATCGATGATACTGACGGCGGTCTGGCCATCATCACCGCCAACAGCGGCACCCAGGGCACCGCTTCCGTGGTGTTCCTGCAGGACAACACTGTGGCCCCCACTGTGGACTATGTCTACATTGACAAGGCCACCGAGTCCAACGTGCTGCACGGCGACAAGGACGTGTACGCCTACACCGGCATCGCGGCTGACGGCGGCTCCGACACCTACTACACCTCCGACAAGACCCAACTGACCAAGTCCGGCCTGTATGTGTACGACGGTGACAAGGTCATCGGTGCTGCGAAGGTCAAAGAGGACGCCACTGTTGCTGCTGGCACCCCCGCCGCCGGCGACTTCAAGCGGCTCGAGAATGCCCAGACCAACGATGACCTGATTCTGGTCGGCGACGCTTGGGTTCGCACCACCGCCGATACTCAGACCTACCTCGCCAGTGGCGTGGAGTCCGTGGCCGGCAGCAACTGCTTCGTGGTCATGAAGGACGCCAACACCGTCGCCGCGATCTTCGCTTACGCGACCTACGAGGCTCCCAAGGCCGCTATCGAGGCCAATATTCCCGCCAGCGCGCAGATTGCGAACAATGAAAATACGGCTGAGATCAACGTGACCGGCATTACCGCTGGTGCGACCTACACGATTACCGCCGTGGGCAAGACCAGTGCTGACAAGGCTGCGGTGACTGCTGCGGTTGAGGGTGCCAAGATTACATTTACCCGCGTGGATGGTGCGCCCGAGAGCTCTGCTGGAGACAAAACGGTTACCTTTGTTGTTACAGTAACTCCCACTGACGACAGCGCTGACGATTACAGCGCTAAGACCGGAGAGGTTACTATCACTCTGGAGGCGGCTAACGCCTAAGCAAACCCTTTGGGACACAAAAAAGCCCCCCTCTTTCGAGGGGGGCTTTTCCCTTGCCCGGTTTCAGATGAGCGCCGCATAGTAGTACACTGTGTTCGGGTAATTAAGCTGGTGGCTGGAGCTGTCCTTGCTGTACCAGCGCACGCCCTTGTCCGTCCAGATCAGGTCGATATAGAAGTTGTTAAAATTTTCCCGGTAGAGGAGGCTGCGCTTCGCCCCCCGGATCAGCACCTGGGGATTGGAAGCGTCCCCCCCGCCGACAAGGATGACAGTAGGCGGACGCTCCGCATCCGGGAATTCCAGGACGTTGGGGTGGTCCTCGCCGTACCCCCCGGCCCCGGTGTAGGTGCCGGAGACGAGGCGGACCCGTAAGGACAGGTCCGTCAAGACCGCCTCTGCCTTCTCCATGTTCTGGTTCAGTGGCTCCGCCGAGAAATCGTCGGCCCCTTCGATGAGATTGAACTGGTATTTTTCTGTTTGCTGCATAATTTTATCCCTCCCAAAGGGGAGGGATAACGGCGCGGATGTTGCCTGTTTCAGGGAAACCCGTTTCAGGAAACCCGTTTCAGGAAACCCGTTTCAGTGAAACCTGTTTCGGGAACGCATTGACAAAGCGGCCCGCCGGGGGTATAATAAGGACGTAAAAGGGCCTCGCAAGCGCGTTCCCGGGCAAGCGGTTGGCTCAACACAAGGTATAGGTTAATTCAGCAAAGAACAACCGTCACTTGGCAGAGTGGCGGTTGTCCCATTTTAACCGTACCGTTACGGTAATACCGAAAACGTGAAAGGTCAATGTAATGGGCATATACACACCCCCTTTCGGGTGGGTGTAGCCAACCGCCTGCATCGTCGGCGCGAGCTTCATATCCCTCGCTTCCGCCTTACGGCGAAAGCTCGTTCATTCCGCTGTGCCTCCTCTCCCCACAAAGCCGTTGGCCTTGCGGGGACCCCTTGTACCGGGCCCGCGCTGGCGGGACCCGGTACTATTTTACCATTTTCGACATGGGAAGTCAACGTTGCACCGCTTGACTTTGCAAGCGGTCCATGAGATATTCCCCGCCTCCGGCGGGGAATATCTATGCTGTGATGGCTTGACTTTGGGCCGCTCCGGCGGTAAAATATAGCAAATCAAATGTAAAGGAAATGATCCGACTATGGCAAAAATCGACATTGTGTCCGGGTTTTTAGGAGCGGGCAAGACCACCCTCATCAAGAAGCTGCTGGCGGAGGCGTATCCCGGCGAGAAGCTGGTGCTGATTGAGAACGAGTTTGGAGAGATCAGCGTGGACGGCGGTTTTTTGAAGGAAGCGGGGGTGCAGATTTCGGAGATGAGCTCGGGCTGCATCTGCTGCTCCCTGGTGGGGGACTTTGGCCGCGCACTGAAGGAGGTGGAGGAGCAGTTCCACCCCGACCGCATCCTTATTGAGCCGTCCGGCGTGGGCAAGCTGTCTGATGTGGTGGCGGCGGTGGAGAAGGCCGGGGCGGAGGTCCCGGCGCTGGGGTTGAACAGCTTTGTCACCGTGGTGGACGGCGCCCGGGTGAAGGTGTATATGAAAAACTTCGGCGAGTTTTACAACGACCAGGTGAAGAGCGCGGGGACGATCATCATCTCCCGCACCCAGAAGCTGAGCCAGGACAAGCTGGAGTCTGCGGTGGCGCTGCTGCGGGAGAAGAACCCCACGGCGGCGATTCTCACCACACCATGGGACGAGCTGGACGGCAAGACCATCCTGTCCGCCATTGAAAAGACCTCTCTGGAGGAGGAGCTGCTGGAGCGCATCCGTGCGGAGCACGAAGAGCATGAGCACCACCATCATGAGCATGACGGGCATGAGCACCACCATCACGAGCATGACGGGCATGAGCACCATCATCACGAGCATGACGGGCATGAGCACCATCATCACGGCCATGATGAACATGAGCACCATGACCATGACCATGACCATGACCACGGCGAGGGCTGCACCTGCGGCTGTCACGATCATGATCACCACCACGCCGACGAGGTGTTCACGAGCTGGGGCCGGGAGACGGTAAAGCCTTTCAGCAAGGAGCTGCTTGAGCACATCCTGGCGGAGCTGGACTTGGGCGAGTGCGGGGCGATCCTCCGGGCCAAGGGCATCGTGCCCGACGGACAGGGCGCATGGCTGCACTTTGACTATGTGCCCGAGGAGCATGAGGTGCGCACCGGTCCGGCAGACTACACGGGCCGTCTGTGCGTCATCGGCGCGGACCTGAAAGAGGAGAAGCTGGCGACCCTGTTTGGGCTGTAAGAGGGGCGGGCCATGGAAATCCCTGTTTACCTGTTTGCCGGGTTTCTGGACAGCGGCAAGACCACCTTCATCAATGGCATTTTAGAGGACGGCTTCGCACGGGAGGAGAAGACCCTGCTCATCTGTTGCGAGGAAGGGGGGGAGGAGTACGACTCCAGGGTATTGGACAACGTGACGGTGGTGACGGTGGAGGACGAGGAGGAGCTGACCAAGGGGTTCTTGAAGCGGTGCGAGTGGAAGCACAAGCCGCGGCAGATCCTCATCGAGTTCAACGGGATGTGGTCGCTCCAGCGGCTGTACCGGGAGGCATTGCCGGACAACTGGGTGCTGTACCAGATCATGACCATGGTGGAAGCGGCTACCTTCGAAGGGTACGCCAGGAACCTGGGCCAGCTCATGATGGAGAAGCTGACGCAGGCGGATATGATCGTGTTCAACCGCTGTGATGAGACCCTCCGGGCTGCGCTGCGCCAGCGCAACCTGCGTATGGTGAACCGCCGGGCCAACATCTACCTGGAGAACGTGGACGGTACCAGCGAGGACTACGCTGACGGCAGCGTGTGTCCCTTCGACCTGGATGCGGACATCATCGACATCCCAGACGATGACTTCGGCGTGTGGTATGTGGACGTGATGGAGCATCCGGAGCGGTACGATGGAAAAACCATCCAGGCCAAGACGGTGGTGTGCCACCTGCCCCAGTATCCCGGCGAGGTGATCCTGGGGCGGTTTGCCATGACCTGCTGTGCGGAGGACATCTCCTTCCTGGGCCTGGTAGCCCAGGGGGAGGGCTTCGACGCCTACGAGAGCCGGTCCTGGGTGGACGTCACCGGGACGCTCTCCATGGAGGCCCACAAGGCATACCAGGGGGAGAAGGGGCCGGTGCTCCATGTGACCGCCCTGGCTCCTGCGGACAAGCCGGAGCAGGACGTGTTGACCTTCTGACTGTTTGTGAAAACCCCCTCCGCACTTTGGCCTCCCCCTGACAGGGGTATCTACAATTCGGGGAAGTACCCCGGCAGGAATCACGCTGAGATTTCCTGCCGGGGACTTTCCTTATCCTGCGGAATTTCCCC
>CATJRT010000359.1 GCA_949742895.1 uncultured Eubacteriales bacterium
GCTGCGGCGCGGGGGCCGGTTCCGTTTCAGCTCAGGTAATTCAAGGGGTTGACGCTGGTGCCGTTGATGCGGACTTCAAAGTGGCAGTGGGGACCGCTGGAGTTGCCGGTGGAACCGGCCAGAGCGATAGTTTGCCCCTGATAAACCTTCTGGCCCACACTGACCAAGGCGGAGGAGTTGTGGCCATAGTAGGTGACGGTGCCGTCGTCGTGGCGGAGGGCCACCAGGATACCGTAGCTTCCGTTCCAGCCGGCCTTGATGACGGTGCCGCCGTCAGCGGCCTTGATGGGGGTGCCGTAGCGGCAGGCAATGTCCAGGCCCAGGTGGAAGTCGTAGCTGCCCCACAGGTTGCGCCCGCCGAAATAGGAGGTGATGGTGCCCCGTACCGGCCAGATGAAATAGCCGTTGGAAGCGGTAGCAGGCCGGGGGGTGGTGCCATTGTAGACATAGGTGGTGGTGGCTTCCTTCAGGGTGGTGCTTTCCAGAATCTCCCGCTCCACCTCAGCGCCGTTGACGTAAGTGACCTTGGCATTGACCAGTGCCAGGCCGTCCTCCCCCTGCTCCTTCACCTTGGTGCTGCCCACATACAGGTCCGCCGTGTCAATATACTCGATGGGGCTTTCAATGGGGGCCTCGTAGGTTTCGTCGGCGGTCACACGCACGGACAGGTAAGGCACAGCCTGCTGGATGACCAGTTCCTGGCCCACCCACAGCTTGTTGACGATAACGTCGGGATTCAGGATGGACAGCTCGTTGGGCATCATGTCCAGGGAATAGGCAATGGCGTTGAAGGTGTCGCCCTTCTCCACCACATACACCGCCTCCTCCACCTCCAGTGCGGTGAGGATAGTGCGGATGGGTTCGATATCGAACTGGGTGTTGGAGGGCAGCTCCACGGGGTAAATCTGCACATTCTCCACGAATTCATAGCGGGTAGCGTCGCCGGTGAGGTAGGGCTGGGCGATCTCATCCAGCAGCTGGTACAGCTCCTCCTTGGTGGCGGCGCAACCCAGCTCCTCGCCGTCCACAGAGATGGCGTAGGCCTCCATCAGCGCACCAACTTCGTCGAACAGCATATCCTCCACCTGTGCGGTGTCGCTCAGGGCGTCGGGAACGGCGTAGACGGGGGTGAGGGAGATATCAGGATCATAGCTGTAGTCATCCCCCAAGATGCTGGCGGCCCGGGTCTCCACATTGGTCAGGATGGCGTTCGCATCCTCCTCGTTGGCAAGTATGCCCACCTCCTGGCCGTCCACCTCCAGCACATAGGCCTGGGTATACATTCCCTGGAAGGAGACCACGCCGATGGTAACCGCCAGCAGGGTGGCGTACAGCAGGGGGGAGACGGGATGCCGGGCGATCACCCGGCGGACCCTGGCGGTAGCGCATCCTGCCCGGTCCCAGCCGTCTCCGGTGAGAATGCAAATCTTTTCCCAGGCGGCTTCCACAGCGGACAGGGCAGACTTAACCGCCGGCCCCGCCTTTTCCCTGGCGCGGGCCAGTAGAGCCTCAGCTTCGGCGCGGGCCTTGCCCTCCGCCTTGACCGTTTTAACGGCCTTGGCCGGCTTGGCCGATTTGACAGGCTTGGCTGGCTGAGCGGGGGCGGACTGGACAGCGGCGGCCCGTTTTTCGGCGGCGGCCATTTCCTCCACCACCTGGCGCCACTGGCTGGGCCTGTGCTCCTGCACGTTGTTCACAGGGGCGGACTTTACCACTTCGTTTTGCTCATGACGGACAGGCTGGTTCTGCGTTGTTCTGGCTTTTCTCTGTTTCCTGGAGGCCTTGCCCATAGGATATCCCCTCCTGATGCGGTATCGTATAAATAGTTTCAAATAATTCAAGTTATTACAAAATTCCAGTAAAGAGTTACAAAACGGTTACAACCCTATCCTACACCTATTTTACCCATTCGTCAACCCCTGATTTTCCACCGGCGGCGTACTTTACCAGCAATGGATTCGCGCCCTGGGCGGAGAGGAGGACGGCCCTTGACAGGAAAGGTCGTTTTGGGTAGAATCAAAAGTAAAGGTTTATTGAACAGGGAGGAGCGTTCCCGTGGGCAAATTCGACGGCGTACTGTTTTTCAGCGACTATGACGACACCTTGTATAATTCTCAGCTCGCCGTATCTCCGGAAAACCGGGCGGCCATCCGCTATTTTCAGGAAAATGGAGGGCGTTTTTCTGTGGCCACTGGCCGGGCCTGGCGCACCTTTACCCCTCAGATTGAACAGGAGAGCCTTGTGCTCAACGCTCCGGTGGTGCTGTCCAACGGCGCGGCTATTTTCGACTATAAGGCGGAGCGCTACCTGAAGCGTACCTATCTTAACGGGGAGACCCGGGCCCGGATGGAGGCGCTGTGCGTCCGGTTTCCGGCTTTGGCCTTCGAGGCGTATTATCAGGAGGACATCTATGTCCACAACCCCAATGCGGTGACCATGGAGCACCTGCAGCGGGTAGGGGGCACCCAGCTTGCCTGCCCAATTCCGGAGATGCCTGTGCCCTGGAATAAGGTTATTATGGAGCAGGACGGGCCGTATCTGCGGCAGGTGCAGGAGTGGCTGCTGGAGCAATGGGGGGAGGACTACGAGGCCATCTTCTCAAACCGCTACCTGCTGGAGCTGACGGCCAAGGGCAGCAACAAAGGGGCCACAGTGGCCCGGGTGGCGTCGCTGCTGGGCGTCGCTTCCGAGCACCTTTACTGCATGGGGGACAACCAGAACGACATTCCTATGTTGGCGCTGTCGGCCATCCCCTTTGCCCCGGCAAACTGCGCACCCGAGGTAAAGGACTGTGGGGCACGGGTGTTGGGGCACTGCGATGATCATGCCGTGGCCCAGGCCATCGAGATTCTGGACCATATCTATTGAAATGGGGCCGTGTACGCGGCCCTATTGTTCTCAGAACGGCTTTTCAGAAATTTTTAAGGATTTGTTCGATTATATTTTCCCTGCTCCTGCCGACACATAGATTGAAGTTGGGAGGTGGCGGAGATCTTTCCATTTCCCGGAAAAAATAAGGATAGGAGCGAAAAAACAACATGAAACTTTGGAAACGCGCATCCCTGCTGACGCTTGCCCTGGGGCTGGTCCTGGGGCTGACCGCCTGCGGCGACTCCGGCCCGGATATGCCCATGGAGATGGAGCTGGACGGCCACACCATCGTTCTGGGCGAGACCACCACTGGCGACATGGCAGGCTGGGGCTGGGAAGTGAACCTCACCGGCACCCAGAGCGAGATCCGGGAGAACGCCAAATACGTGGCCTGCTACTACGATGTCCGGAAGGAAGACGGCTCGGGCAACCAGTTCTGGGTGTCCGTCTACGTCCCCTTCCAGAAGAACATCTCCGGCGACTATGTGGACTTCTCCAAGGAGGAGAAGGAGTCCAAGACCAACGGTGTAGTGTACCGGGTGGAGGTGCGCAAGGACGCCTCCGAGAACTATGACATCATCTACAACGGCATGGACTATCAGGACCTCACCTGGGAGGACGCCGAGGGCTGGGGCGCGGTTAAGGACGAGGACGCCTACCCCACCACTTACGAGCTGGAGGCCGCTCAGGGTACGCTGGAATTCGAGAAGGGCTACACCGGCGAGGACGAGCCTGGGAAGTTGACCGTGACCATGAGCCAGAACGCATTTTCCAAGCTCCAGAAGTGACCCATATACATAAAGAAAGCCCCCCGTGCGCTGCTTGCCCCGCCCCAGTAAAAACGGACAATAGACAAACGCCCCCTGATGTAGGAAAAACGAACTACATCAGGGGGTGTAACTTATGGCGAGGAAATATCAGCATA
>CATJRT010000360.1 GCA_949742895.1 uncultured Eubacteriales bacterium
AGATTGATATCGCTTTCCTTATCCCCTCCGGCGGAGCTGGCTCCGCCATCCTCTCCGCCGTGACCGGCATCCAGAATCAATACCCGACCGTTTTGAGGAGATGTTGATACAGCCGGTGCCACCTGGCTTTTACCCAACCAGGCTGCACCGCCCAAAATACAAAGACAAAGTGCCAGCAGTAGAATATCGCGTTTCATCAGCACGTCCCCCTTCGCTCCACTATATGAGGAAGGGGAACAATTCATGTGTGCCAATATTCCTCGCTATTCAACATTACAGGTAAGAAAAAACCTCATGATGCCGCTGTGAAATGGACACAGAAACTGCCGGGAAACGTTCCACTAACCAATCCCGCAACACAGGACTAACTACATTCTCGGTGGGGAAATGTCCTGCATCAATCAGATTCAAGCCGCTGGTCCGGGCCTCCAGGAATCCATTATACTTCACATCCGAGGTAACAAAGGTGTCACAGCCCTGAGCCAGAGCATCCTCCAGCATACTGGCACAGGCTCCGCCCCCCACCGCAACCTTATGAACGTGCTTTCCACCATCTACCAGACGCACACCATTTGCACCCAACAACCGCTTTACCGCCATGGCAAAATCGTACAAAGGCTGCTCCGACACATAGCCTACCCGGCCAATGCCATATGCTCTTCCCTGCTTGTCCACGCCAAACTGCTTCAGATGACCGATTTCTGTCAATCCCAGCCGCAGAGCCAGCGAGTCATTGACGCCGCCCTCAACTGCATCCAAGTTGGTGTGGGCACAGATAGCGGAAATGCCATGCTCAATCAGGGACAGGATAATTCGTCCGTCCCCTGTCTGGTCTGTGACCGATTTGATTCCGCCAAAAATCACCGGAGGATGGGAGACGATTAGCTGTGCCCCCTGTTCTGCGGCCTCCACCACCACCTGATCCGTAATGTCAAGGGCAACAAGAATTTTGCTTACAGACGTATTTCTCCGCCCCACCAGAAAGCCGGCGTTATCAAACCCCTCCTGTAATTCAAAGGGTGCTTTTTTGTCCAGAAATGCGAATACCTCGCCCACTGTTATCATCTGATTCAGCTCCTTCTTCATCTGATCCAGGCCTGTCAATACCTCAGCCAGTTCAGCAACAGCTTTGGAGTCTGGAACACGGGAAGACCGATGCCCAGACAAAGCCCGCTCCGCTTTTTCAATCATATGGTTCAGATAATCGCCTCGAAGCGGGTCCTTGCTCTGTCGTCCTGCCCAAAGCTCCGCAGGTGTCAGTTCTGGCATATCTCCACCTCTGACTACCCATATGCTGTAAAGCCGTTTCCCTTCACGAGCAATCTGCTCTTGCAAAATGGTATACTGGTGTTCCTGGAGCCATTGGCGCAGCTCCGGAAAACTTGTCATGGGCTGGAGCAGCAGCAGCTTATTCTGACGGGTCCAGGGAGCCTCCTCCAAAATCGCCGCGATGGTTTCTCCTCCCATGCCAGCAATGGCGATAACGTCCGCTTCAGTCTCTGAAATATCCGACAGACCACTGCACAGTCGGAAAGAAATCTTGCCTGTAACTCCAAACTGTTGGGCGGTTTCTCTGGCACGGGCCAACGGTCCCTCACGCAAATCGGAGGCAATAGCGTTAGGTATACGTTCATTTAGCAATAGCCAGACGGGAAGCTGAGCGTGATCTGTTCCCACATCGGCAAAGCGTGCCCCTTCAGGCACCTGATCTGCGATAGCCTGTAATCTTGCCGTCAGTTCCATGTGGCCCCTCCTGAAAAGTTTGATATGTATAAACGAAAAGAGCGGAATTTCCGCTCTTTTCGACAGTTGGCGATTCAGGCAATACTGACGTTCAGCTTGTCCAGCAGAGCTTCCACATCCACGCCATGGACCATGCAGGCCTGCTCCACTGTTTCGGCCCGGGAGGACGGGCAGCCCAAGCAATGCATACCAATAGACAGGAAGATGGGTGCTGTGTCAGGTGCAATATCCAGAATATCGCCAATAATGGTATCCTTTGTGATCTTTGCCATCAGGAATTACCTCCTTGCAGATTTTGTCGAACAACTTATAGTATACCCAAGGATGCCGCAGTTTGCAAGGGGTTGCCGCAAAATTCAGCCCATTTCACGCAAAAAAGCTTCCAGCCGGTCCAACCCTTTCTGGATGTTCTCCATAGAGGAGGCATAGGACCAGCGCACGAAGTTGGGTGCGCCAAAGCTGCTACCTGGAACAGTGGCCACCAGTCCATGCTTCAAAAATGTGGTACAAAAGTCGTCTGCGGACCGAATCAGCTCTCCATGAACGGTTTTGCCAATCAGCTTTTCCACGTTCATCATCACATAAAATGCACCCTCAGGCTTGATACAGCTTACTCCATTGATTTGATTCACTCGCTCCACAATGTAGTTCCGGCGGACCTCGAACGCTTGGCGCATCTCTTCCACGTTTTTTTGGGTACCGCTGAGCGCAGCCACCGACGCAGCTTGGGATACGGTACAGGGTGATCCAGTAGAATGGCTGAGGAAACTGCTCATTACTTTCGCTGCTTTTTCGTTTGCAATAGCATAACCAACCCGCCAGCCGGTCATGGCGTAAGACTTGGATACACCATTGACGAGGATGGTATGCTCTTTGGCCTCGCTGCTCAAGGAGGCAAAAGATACGAACTGTCTCCCATCGTACAGCAGACCATAATAGATTTCATCGGAAATTACATAAATATCCTGTTCTACACACACCTTTGCAATAGCCGCCAGCTCTTCCCTGCTATACATCATACCAGTAGGATTGCTGGGATTGTTGAGGATCAGCGCCTTAGTTGTGGGGGTAATGGCTGCTTCCAATTGCTCCGCTGTCATTTTGAAGTTGGCGGACTCCTCTGCTGTAACGACCACCGGCTTGCCACCCACCATCCGAATCAGCTCAAGATAGCTGACCCAGTAAGGCGCAGGCAGGATAACCTCGTCACCTGGATTTACCAAAGTGCGCAACGCGATGTAAACGCAATGCTTTGCTCCGCTGGACACCACCACCTGTGAAGGCTTATAATCCAGGCCGCAGTCCGCTTTCATCCGGGCGCAGATGGCCTTTTTCAGCGCCACAGTACCCGAAGCGGGGGTATATCGTGTATTATTGTCAACGATGGCCTTGTTTGCAGCCGCCTTAATATGATCCGGCGTGTTAAAATCGGGCTCACCTGCGCCAAAGCCAATAACGTTGATCCCATCTGCCTTCATCTGCTTGGACAGAGCGTCGATCATCATGGTGCTGGACACCTGTACAGCAGATGCAATTTTAGAAAGCTCCTTCAAAGCATTCCCCTCCAAACATCATTTCTTG
>CATJRT010000361.1 GCA_949742895.1 uncultured Eubacteriales bacterium
CGCTTCAGCGCGTTCTCCAGAGACTCGCCCTCGCGGACATGAACTTCGGACATCTATATTTCCCTCCCTCCGAGGCACCCGGCTCAATCCAGGATGCTTTAAGGGCCATTAGGATATGGCTTTAACAGGATTATTATATGTTATAAATCCCGACTTGTCAACCGCAAAATATGGGGATTTTGCAGCTTCATGCTACTACCCGCTGTCAAGGGGGGGTATCGCTCCTGGAAAAACTCGATGGATTCCCCCGCCGGACCCCAGCAAAACGCGATTCGCACCGGGTAGTCCGCCCCCAGGCACTTGTCCACAGGTTCCATCGTGATTTGGCAGCCCGCCCGCCGGACCAGCTCCACCGCGCCATCCACATCATTCGTACGGAACGCGACGTGGCGGTGAACGCCAGGAGCAAGGGGCTGGGCGGCGTCGGCGAATATCTCCAGCAGGCAGTTCCCCAAATCCAGCATGGCACCGCTGCGCTCCCCCTCACCCCAGCTTCGCACCAGGGGACAGCCCAGCACCTGGGTGTAAAAGTTGACCGCTTTCTCCCACTGCTCCTGCCCCGCAGCCTTGAGGCAGATGTGGTGGACTCCAGTAATTTTGTTCATCAGGGTTTTACAATGAGGTTGACCAGCCGTTTCGGCACTACAATGGTCTTGACCAGCGCCATGCCGTCGGTGAATTTCTGCACCTTGGGGTCGGCCTGGGCGGCGGCGATGATGGCGTCGTTGTCCGCGTCTGCTGGGACTGTGATATTGGCCCGCACCTTGCCGTTGACCTGAACGGCCATCTGAACGGTGTCGGCTATGGTCTTGCTCTCGTCGTAGGTGGGCCAGCTCTGCTGGCATACAAAGCCCTCGCCGCCCAGCATTTCCCACAGCTCCTCCGCCACGTGGGGAGCAAAGGGGGACAGGAGGGTAATCAGCGTTTTCATATCGCCCCTGGAGCAGCCGTTCTTCTGGAAGTCGCCCACCAGTGCCATCATGGCGGCGATGGCTGTGTTGAACTTCATGGCCTCAATGTCGTCCGCCACCTTCTTGATGGTCTTGTGGATGCCCGCCTCGTTGGCCTTGGTGTACTCCAGGCTGTCAGTGCAACCCTCCGCCAGGTTCCACACCTTGTCCAGGAAGCGCTTGCAGCCCTTCACGGCATTGTCCGACCAGATGGCTGCCTGCTCAAAGTCGCCAATGAACATAATATACAGCCGCAGGGTGTCTGCGCCGTAGGTGTTGACGATATCGTCCGGGTTGACCACATTGCCCCGGGACTTGGACATCTTCTCGCCGCCCTCGCCCAGGATCATGCCGTGGCTGGTACGCTTCTGATACGGCTCCTTGGTAGGCACCACGCCCAGGTCGTAGAGGAACTTGTGCCAAAACCGGGAGTAGAGCAGGTGCAGGGTGGTGTGCTCCATGCCTCCGTTGTACCAGTCCACCGGGGACCAGTAGTCCAGCGCCTCCTTGGAGGCCAGGGCCTGGTCGTTTTTGGGGTCCATATACCGCAGGAAGTACCAGGAGGATCCCGCCCACTGTGGCATAGTGTCTGTCTCCCGCCTGGCGGGCCCGCCGCAGCAAGGGCAGGTGGTGGCTACCCAATCGGTCATCTTGGACAGGGGCGACTCGCCGTCGTCGGTGGGCTCGTAGCTCTCCACGTCGGGAAGGAGCAGAGGGAGCTGATCCACGGGCAGGGGCACCCAGCCGCACTTCTCACAGTTGACCATAGGGATGGGCTCGCCCCAGTAGCGCTGGCGGGAGAACACCCAGTCACGGAGCTTGTAGTTCACCTGACGGTGGCCGAAGCCCTTTTCCTCCAGCCAGTCCATCATGGCTTCCTTAGCTTCCTTCACGGTCATCCCGTCCAAGAATTCGGAATTGGTCACGATGTCGGTGTCAGAGGTGAGGTAGACCTCCTCCTGTACGTTGCCGCCCTTGACGGTCTCGATGATAGGCAGGCCAAACTTTTTGGCGAACTCCCAGTCGCGCCCATCGTGGGAGGGCACGGCCATGATGGCACCAGTGCCGTAGGTGGCCAACACGTAGTCGGAGATGAAGATAGGGATCTCCTGGCCGTTGACCGGGTTCACGCCCCGCACGCCGTCCAAACACACGCCGGTCTTTTCCTTGTTCAGCTCGGTGCGCTCCAGGTCGGACTTGGAGGCAGCGGCCTTCTGGTACGCCTTCACCTCGTCCGCATTGTTGAGTTTACCTGCGTCCAGCCAGCTCCGCACCAGCTCGTGTTCAGGGGAGAGGACCATATACGTCGCACCGAACAGGGTGTCAGGCCGGGTGGTGAACACCACGATGTCCTCTCCGGTGGTGGCTTTGAACGTCACCTCCGCGCCGGTGGACCGGCCAATCCAGTTGCGCTGCTGAATCTTGACCCGCTCGATGAAGTCCACCTCGTCCAAATCGTCAATGAGCCGCTGGGCGTACTCGGTGATCTTCAGCATCCACTGTGACTTCTCCTTGCGGATGACAGCGGAGCCACACCGCTCGCACACGCCGTCCACCACTTCCTCGTTGGCCAGCACACACTTGCAGGAGGTACACCAGTTCACCGGCATGGTGGCCTTGTAGGCCAGCCCCTTTTTATAGAGCTGGAG
>CATJRT010000362.1 GCA_949742895.1 uncultured Eubacteriales bacterium
AACCGTCACAAGTGACTACCCGGTAAGGGCAAATGTCAATTCCATCTAAGATGATTGTCTTACCTATCTAAATTCGCCATTTATGTTTCAATTCCCGTGTGCCTCTTCTTCGTACAGAAGGACCTGGTGTTCAAGTCCAACGCCGACTTCGGCGCGGCGGTGCCCAAGTTCATCATCCTGGCGGTGGTGTTGGTCATCCTGTCTGCCGCCCTGCCCGCTTACAGCCAGGCGCTGTTTGTAAACATGGGTGTGGCCAAAGAGCTGGCACCCACTCTGGCCAATATCGTGAACATCCTGATGCAGGTGGTCATCAGCTACCCTGCCATGAAACTCTGGGTCATGCCGGAGAAAAAGTGATAGGATGTCCTCGTTTCTGCTTGGGAGCACCTTATGATAGGGGGTCTGTGTGATTTATAATATAGTAAGAAGCCGCTCGGCGCCAAACGGCGCTGAACGGCTTCTGCTTTGTTCCCACCCCAAATAGATCAGGGCACAAACTTCTTAAAAAAGCACATGTTTCATCATTGCATCGGATTGCATCAGGCAAATAAATGCTGATGTGGAACACATAGGCCACTGTTTTATCATCTTCAGATTCGTAACAGCGCATTTCTGCCAGGATGCCATTTGCCGCCAGAAAGTCATACATGGGCTGGGCGTGTTCCCGCAGGAAATCGGTACTTCGGGGCGGTTGGTAATTGAAGTTTACAAAAGCGAAACCCCGGCAGACCAGATCCATGCCGTACCGGCGATAGCTCTCCTTGGAGCCGTAAACATACCCGCCGCCGTGGATGCTGACGATGGTGGGCAGCGGTGCTTGGGTGCCCTCCGGATAGTACACGTCCAGCAGCAGCCCTGGACGGTAGGGAATATTGCAATGGCAGGCCACCCCTTCCAGCAGGGGGATGGCGGCGTCGCGCCCGCGGTCGCTGGCGGATGCGGTGAGGTTGAGCATAAAGCTTTCAAAGGATATGAAAATTCCTCCCCGGCGTTATCGGCAAAAGGTGCGGCTGGCAATGAGCTGTTCCTTACTCACAAGTTTTCGCCATTGGAGATAATGGTGGTTCTATACCAATAGGCGCTGTCCTTCATGATCCGTTCCTGGGTGCCGTAGTCCACATAGATCAGGCCAAACCGCTCTGAATAACCCTTTTCCCATTCGAAGTTGTCCATCAGCGACCACTGGAAATACCCCCGAAGGTCGATCTCACTTGCCGCCCGCTTCAAGCATTGGAGATACCGGGCCAGAAAATCGATGCGGTTGGGATCGTGGACCTGACCGTCCATGGATACCACGTCGTGGCAGGAAAGTCCGTTCTCTGTGATATAGAACGGCTTTTTATACCGCTCGTACAGGAACTTGGGCCCCCAGTACAGGCTGTCCGGGGTGATGGGCCAGCCGTTGGCCGTCCTGGGAAAGCCGGGGTAGCGATCCACGGCTTCCGGTTTCCCGTCTGCGCCCATGCTGGCACACCAGCCATTGTAGATGTTCTGAGCATACACGTCAATAGGTTCCGAGATGAGCTTCATATCTTCCGCGGTAATCTTCGGCAGATAGGGTGCATACCGCCGGAGTCCCTCCTCCGGGTACTGCCCAAGCAGGACGGGATCGGACCACCATGCCACGTTCCACGTCCAGGCCCGTGCATCCTCCGGCATGGCAAACATGGCCTGGTGGGCAGCCTCTATATCCTCCGGTTGCTCGCTGGCCGGACAGACCGCCGAGCAGGTGGGGGCATAACCGATCTCCAGAGGCTGCTTTCCATACCGCCGGAGCATCCGCACCGCTTGACCATGGGCCTTCAAAGCGTTATGAGCCATCTCAAAGGTATCCCGCAGCGGTGACCGCAGCCCAGGGGCGTGGTTTCCGTTCAGAAAGCCGGAGCCTACAAAGCATTGCGGTTCGTTCAGCGTAAAAAAGTGGGTCACCCGGTCGCTGAACCGCTCCGCCACCAGTTTTGCATACTCGCCAAACCACTGGACGATCTCTGGGTTCATCCACCCGCCCCGTTTATAGAGGGCGTAGGGCAAATCCCAGTGGTAGAGGGTGATATAGGGTTCGATCCCGCTGACCAGCAGGGTGTCGATGAGTTCGTTGTAAAATCGGACGCCCGCTTCGTTCACCGTACCGATACCCTCCGGCAGCAGGCGCGGCCAGGAGATGGAGAAGCGGTAGGCTTTCAAGCCGATTTCCTCCATCAGCTTCACGTCCTCCCGGAAGCGGTGGTAGTGGTCACAGGCTGTATTCCCGGTGTGGTTCCCGTACACGCGGCCTGCCTCCTGGCTGTAAATGTCCCAAATGCTGGGCCCCTTTCCATCCCCGGCCCAGGCGCCTTCGATTTGATAGGCGCTTGTTGCGGCGCCCCACATAAAATCCTTCGCAAACGGCATATCGTTTTTTCCCCTTTTTCAACCAATCAACCCCGTCATGATGGTTTGCGGGGCCATATCCAACACTGCGATCTGCCCATCCAGCCGCAGGTTTACAGGGACAGATTCCGTGCTGGCGTTAAACAGCACCACTGCCAACACTCCGTCCGGTCTGCGGAATGCCGTGGCTTCCAGTCCGTTAGTGTAGCGGCTCAGCCCAATGCGTACCGAACCTGGGACAATATAATGGGAGAAGTGCCAGAAATACTGCTGGAGCAGCTGGGGATGCAGTTCTTTTGTAGCCCGGTCAAACATAAACGGCGCGTGGCACAGGTTGCCCACATGGTTGGGTCCGCCGGTCTCATCCAGCAGAAGGTTCCAGTCATAAAAGGCGTTCATGCCGTGGTTCAGGTCGCCCAGCACTTCGTGGGCCAGTCTGGCGGCGTTGCCGAAGGCGTCTCCCGCATCCAGTTTCGAGTATTCGATGCAGCTCTCCGAGGTAATGAGCTTTAGGTTCGGATACTGCCGACGGACGAAATCCAACGTCTCAAAGTGATCTCCGCTATACCAGTGGAACGCCGCGCCGGCTACCATGCCTTTTGTGGTTTCGTCTACGATATCCCGCACCCGCTCATAAAGACGCTCCTTGTTGTGATCCCAGATGAACACCTCGATATCTCTCAGCCCGTGACGGGCCAGAGCGGGGGAAAGGTGATCCCGGAGGAACTCCTTTTCCTGCTCCGCCGTAAAGATGCAGGAATCCCAGGTCTGTACCGCCTTGGGCTCGTTTTGAATAGAGATGCGCTCCACCTCATAGCCCCGCTTTTGGAATTCCTCAATGTAGCGGCAGATGTAGTCCGCCCATAGATCCCGGTATTCCGGCTTCAGGCTACCGCCACCCACACGCTGGCCGTTGGTCTTCATGAACGCCGGGGGTGACCAGGGGGACAGCATCAGCTTTAACGGCCTGCCCGCCGCCTTTTGGGCTTCCGCCAGCATGGGGAGTATATACTTCTCTGTCCGGGTGAAGGAAAAGCTGTCCAGAGCCCGGTCATCCGGGTCGGACATGGCCTCGTACATCCCAGTGGAGAAATCACAGCTGTCCATGTGGATGCGTACCCGGGTGTAGCCCATCTGGTCAGGGGCAAAATAGCTCTGGGTCATCTGCCGCTTCTGCTCCTCGCCCATGAGGGAATACACATACCCCGCCGCTTCGGTGATGGCCCCACCGAAGCCCTCAAAGGTCTGGAACGCCAGCTCCGGGTACAGGTTGACCACCTGGTTTTCTACACCATCCACATCGGGATGGAACAAGGCCTCGCCCTCTACGGTTTTCCAGCCACTGCCTGCGGCAGTTGTCGCATTCCATATCAATTTCATCATCTTCACCTGCTTATTCAAATTTGTCGTTGCCAAAACGCCACAGCCCGGCCGAGCCAGCCCTCCGCAGCCTTCCCGTTAGCCAGCCCCCAGCCGTGAGCCCTGCCGGGGAATACCTCGTATTCACAGGGTACGTCGAACTCCTTCAAATGGTCGTACAGCAGCTTGGAATTTTGAATCGATACCACATTGTCCGCTTCACATTGCCAGAGATAGACGGGCGGTGTGTCCCTGTCCATCTGCGCTTCCAACGACCACTTGCGAACATCCTCCTGCGTCCAGTTCTGACCCAGTAGGTTTTTGCAGGAATCTGAATGGGTGTGCTCTCTCGTGGTGACCACCGGGTAGCTCAGAAAGAGGGCCGCCGGACAGGGCAGGCCGTAATGGTGCCAGCCCAGCGCCTTGGTTCCGAAGCTGCCGGCCAGATGGCCCCCGGCGGAAAACCCCGCCACGGCATAGCCCTCTGGGGAGACGCCTAACTCGGTCGCGTGATCCAGCACATACCGCACCGCTTCCGCCAGATCGTCCTGGGGGTTGGGGGCGAGGGCGTCTCTACCGCTGCGGTAATCGACGACGAAGGCGTGATAACCCATCTTGTTCAGCGCATTGGCCACGGGGAACCCCTCAAACATGGAACAAACCACCGCATACCCGCCGCCGGGAACCACCATTACGAAGGGCGCGCCCGGCTTTCCAGGGAAGTGGAACATGGCGGCCTTAGACAGTGCCGGATTTTGATGGCACTCCTCCGGGGAGTATAGGGGATAGAATACCTTTCGGCCCTCCCCGCACAGCACACGCAGCCGTTCAAAGCCGTCGGCAATATCTTTGCCGTTCCAACCCGGAACCAGGGCAAAGGGCAGATGGTCCGTCACGATCTCCGCAATCCCTCCAGGCGGGGCCAGATGCTCCCGAAAGGGCGCAAAACAGGGCTGACGCTTCACCTGGGCCAGTGTGCTCCATGGAGTGATGGCCTGTGTGCTCATACATTCACATCCTCTCTGGTGATTACTTGAAGCGGCACACCTTCCGGCCCCTTTGCGCATACGGTTACTTTCCCCTGCGGGTCTTTGTGCCAGGAGACGGATACGTCCCCCTTCGGTGTTGGGACAGTCCCCTCCGCCCAGTCCAGGTTTTCCGTCTGCGGGGCGACCACGATTTCCTCAAACCCTGGTTTCCCAGGCCGCACACCCAGCACCGCGGCGGGAAGCTCGTACAGCGCCAGCGCACCCCAGCCATGGCAGTCGCTGCGGCTGAGCAGGGGATCCTCGGGGCAGGTGGTCAGGTGCTGGGCGGGCATCTCACGCCAGATGTTCCACAGGCGGTCGGTATAGCGGTACAGCCCACACCTTTCCAATGCCCGGAACAGGTACCAGCACATGGCCACGCTGCACTGCTCAAACTGCTCCGGGTGTTCCAGTGTGCGCTGCAAATTTTCCCGTCCCTGTTCCGGGGAGGCAGTATCCGTGAGCACCGCAAACACCTGGCAGTGCTGGCTATACTGCGCTACACCGGGACCGTCCAGATACCAGCCGTTTTCATCCACACACCAGCGGTTTACGGCCTTTTGCACATGGGCGGCCTGGGTGCGGTATCTCTGGGCCTGCTCCGGAAGCGCCAGAAAGTCCGCCAGCTCCGCCGCGTATTGCAGACCCAGGATATACAGCAGGCTCTCCATGGTGATAGGGCCCTGCTTTGTGGCCGGGGGTACGCCGTCGGTGCTATCCCAGCCTGCCGTCCAGTCGATGAAGGACCAGAACTGCCCTGGACGGTTGACATCTCCGATTTTGCTCACCAGTCCCCGCTCGTTCAGGCGGCACTCAAAAAAGGACAGCACCCGTTCCACCACGGGCCAATACCGGCGAGTCCGTTCCGTGTCCCCAAACCACCACATATGGTCATATACCATGCCAATGAAGTAGATGCCAAAGCCGGGGATCACGTTGGTTTCATAATTGGGTGCGCTGCAATTCACCATTCCATCCGGGCGAAGGGAGGCGGCGAAGTCGTCCATGCACTTCAACGCCAATCGGTCGTCGCCGGATACGGCATAGGTATAAAGCATCTCACTTCTGGCGTCCATAGCGCCGCGGTTTCTTCCTGGGATAATGCCTCGGTAAAGGCAAAGTCCCGGCCATAGTACAGCTGGCCCGTACCCTCCTTGATGAACTTGGCGTTGTAGGCAATGAGGCTGTCTTCCGCCTGACGGAAAATTTGATCCAGCACCGTCACAGGCACAAGGCCGCTCTGGATCAGCTCCCGGAACACGCTGCCCGCGCCCACGCTCTCCAATTGGTCGGCGTCGCCCACGATCAGCAGCTTCGTCCCCTTTTTCAGCCGGGCAAACATCTGGTGGGCCAGCCACATATCCACCATGGACGCCTCGTCCACA
>CATJRT010000363.1 GCA_949742895.1 uncultured Eubacteriales bacterium
TCTCCACCAAGATCACGGGTGCCACCTTCGGAGCGACGGTCAAGGAGATCTGGCCGTTCATCATCGTGGGCCTAATCGCCATCATCATCACCACCGCCTGTCCCGCTTACCTGATGTTCTTTGTAAACTTGTTTGGCTGATATAAAACGTAAAGGAGAGAGCACCATGACCATCAACGAAAAAAGAGCTTCTTTCAAGAAAAAGGTCCTCGAGGGCAGCGAGATGCTGACCCTTGTGGGCGCCTTCGACGGAATCACCGCCCGCCTTGTCCAGGAGGTCGGCTTTGACGGCGCCTACATGGGCGGACAGGCCGCCGCCTCCAGCATGCTGGGTGTGCCGGACATTGGCCTTGTCACCGCCACCGAGCAGGTCAAGCACGCCCACGACATGGCCTCCTGCATCGATCTGCCCTTCCTGATGGACGCCGATACGGGATACGGCAATGAGCTGAACGCCCGCCGGACTCTCCACGACCTGGAGGACGCCGGCGTCTACGGCGCCCATTTTGAAGACCAGGTGACTCCGAAGCGCTGCGGCGGAATGCACGGCGTCCAAGTCGTTCCCCTGGAGGAATACCTGCGCAAGCTGGACATGCTGATCAAATACAGGAGAGATCCCAATTTCATGATCATCGGCCGCACGGACGCCGGCTCCTGCCTGGGGCTGGACGAGGCGATCCGCCGCGGCAACGCCATGGCTGACCACGGCGCCGATATGATCTTCTACGGGCACGTCCTGCAGAGCCTGGACGAGGTCAAGCGCGTCTGCGCCGAGACCAAAGTGCCTGTGATGTACTGCCTGATGGAGTTCCGCCGCGACCTCTGCTTCACCCTGGACGAGCTGCGCGGCGCCGGCGTGCGGATCGTAATCTGGCCCAACGGACTGTGGATGCGCTGGTGGAAGGCCGCCCGCGACCTGATGACCCAGTTTAAGGAGACCGGCGACGCCAAGACCTTCTTCGACGATCTCTATCTGCCCGAGGAGTGCAACGACTTCCTGGGCATCAAGGATTGGAATCCCCCCGGGATGTTTTGAGAGGCCGCACCATGAAAGAGTTGAACTGCGGGCAGGTAAAGGAACTGCTGCTCTACGTGGCGGACCAGGTGATTAAAAGCAAGGATCTCCTAACCGAGATCGACAGCCAAATCGGCGATGGTGACCACGGGATCGGCATGGAGCGTGGAATGAAGAAGGCCCGTGAGAAGCTCCTTGATATGGAGGTGGGCACCGACGTCTATTCTCTGTTTTTTGAGATGGGCCGGACCATGCTGATGAGTATGGGCGGCGCCTCCGGCGTGATCTTCGGCACCATGTTCTCTGGCGGTGCCAAGGGCAAGCCGGCCCGAGAGACTCTGGACTGCGTGCACCTCGCGGAACTGATGCGGGACAGTCTGACGAAGATCAAAGAGCGCGGTCAGGCGCAGACGGGAGACAAGACCATGGTGGACGCAATGCAGCCCGCTGCGGAGGCCATGTGCTCCTATACGGGGTCTGATCTGACGGAGATGCTTACGCTGGCCGCGGCGGCCGCCAAAGCCGGCATGGAGTCCACGAGGGATCTCCACGCGAAATTCGGGCGGGCCAAATCGCTGATGGGCCGGGAACTGGGCCACCAGGATGCCGGTGCCACCTCCGCATGGATTATTTTCCGCTCGATGGAAGAATACGTAAAATCACTGTGACAAGGCAGGTGGATTATGCCTAAAAAAATCATGAACCGCCCGGAGGAGTTCGTCCATGAGGCCACAGCGGGGTTTCTGGCGGCACACGGAGACCGGTATGCACAAGTGGAGGATGTCTCCGGCCTCCGGGTCAGAGATGTAAAGGAAAAAACGGCCGTCGTCGTTGGCGGCGGCAGCGGGCACGAGCCGATCTTTGGCTATTTCATCGGTGAAAATCTGGCGGACGCCGCCGCCGCGGGAAACGTGTTCACATCTCCGGACCCCGGTACAATTCTCAAAGTCGCCGAATCAGTGGAGCGGGGAAAGGGCGTTCTCTTTATCTATGGAAACTATGCCGGAGACAATATGAACTTCGATATAGCGGCGGAGATACTGGACGAGATGGGCATTGAGACAAAAACCGTGCGTGTCTGCGACGATGTCGCCTCGGCGCCAAAAGAGCGGTACACGGACCGCCGCGGCATTGCGGGCAATGTGTTCGTCATCAAGATTGCGGGGGCCGCCACTGCCTCCGGCCTCAGTCTGGAGGAAGCATACCGGGTCACGGCCAAGGCGAGAGATCATGTGTACAGCATGGGCATCGCCCTTTCCAGTTCCTCCATCCCCGGCGAACGGCACACGATTTTTGATTTGGCGGACGATGAAATGGAATACGGCGTCGGCATCCATGGAGAGGCTGGCGTTCGGCGTACAAAATTGATGCCGGCGGACCAGATTGTCGAGAACCTGACAGACCAGATCCTGGAGGATTCCGGAATTCAACCGGGTGACACCGTCTGCTCCCTGGTCAACGGCTTGGGTGCGACCCCCCTGACGGAGCTGTACATTATAAATCGCCGCCTCGGCCAGCTTCTGGAGGAAAAGGGGATTCGCGTCCACCGTATGGAGGTCGGCACCCTGATTACCTCCATGGAGATGGCGGGAGCGTCCATCACGCTGATGAAGCTGGATGATGAGCTGCAAAAATACTACGATATGCCCTGCGACTCCCCGTATTACAAGAAATAGAGCTGCCGCAGCACAGATGCGGTCACCGAGGAGGAAATCACATGACAATTGTGGCTGGCTGCGATAATGCGGCGGTAGACCTGAAAAACGCGCTGATCGCCACCCTGCGGGAGAACGGCGTCATAGTGGAGGATGAGGGCTGTACAGACAGCCGGGACCCTGTACCCTACCCGAAGATCGCAGAACGGGTCTGCAGGCGCATCATCGACAGCGGATATGCTAAACGCGGGCTCCTGGTCTGCGGGACCGGTGTGGGAATGTGTATGTGCGCCAACAAATTTCCCGGAATCCGGGCCGCCGTCGGGCACGACTCCTTCTCCGCTGAACGCTCTATTTTGTCCAATGACGGCAACGTGATCTGTTTCGGTGCCAGAGTCATCGGCCCGGAACTTGCGAAAAAAATTCTGCGTGAATGGGTTAGCCTGGAGTTCAGAGATGGCCCGTCCACACCCAAGGTCCAGGCCATCGCGAAGCTGGAGCGGCAGACGATGAAATGAGGGAGGGAGACCGTTGCCGAAACGCCGGGTTTATTTAGGCACAAATACAAAAATGTACAAAAATATCGCGCAGACATGTTCCTTCCTCAAAGAACTGTCAGAGCTGACTGCCGGCCTCAATCTGGAGCATCTGGAATTATTCGTCATTCCCTCCTACACCGCCTTGGAGGCGGCGCGAAAAGCCGCACCGTCCTCCATCGTAAAACTGGGCGCACAAAATATGGCCTGGCTGGACAAAGGCCCGCTGACCGGGGAAATCTCCCCTTTGATGCTGAAAGAGGTGGGCGTAGAGATCGTGGAAATCGGCCACTCCGAGCGGCGGCACATCCTTCAGGAGGACTTGGGAATGATCCGTGAAAAGGTTCTATGCGCGGTAAGACATGGCTTCACTGTGCTGCTGTGCGTCGGCGAGACGGCAGAGGATAAAGAGGCTGGCTGCATGGACGACGTACTCAGGATACAGCTGAAAACCGCCCTGCACGGCCTCTCTCCGAAGTGCCTGAGCCGCCTCTGGGTCGCCTATGAGCCGGTTTGGGCCATCGGTGAAAACGGCGTTCCCGCTTCAAGGGAATATGCCGAGGCCCGCCA
>CATJRT010000364.1 GCA_949742895.1 uncultured Eubacteriales bacterium
GAGAGCGAAAACATGAGCCACAATGTCCGCTGGGGCAAGCGGGAGGCCATGCGGGAGGGGCGGGCCGCGATCCAGTACAAGCGGCTGTACGCCTATGAAAAGGGCGAGGACGGCAAGCCCCGGATCATTCCCGAGCAAGCCGAGGTGGTGCGGCAGATTTACGGCAGCTTCCTGGCCGGACACAGCCTGCGCATGATTAAGAAAACGCTGGAGGAGGCGGGCGTCCTCACCGTCAGCGGCGGCACAGACTGGTCCATCGCCTCCATTAAGGGCATCCTGCAAAACGAAAAATACTGCGGAGACGTCCTCCAGCAAAAGAGCTTCGTCAACAACTGCATCGACCGCAAGCACATCCGCAACATGGGCCAGCTCCCCATGTACCTGACCCAAGACCACCACGAGGGTATCGTCAGCCGGGACACCTTCCACGCGGCGCGGGCCGAGTTTGCCCGCCGCAATGCCGGACGCGCCCCCAGCAAAAAACAGGCCCCCACCGGGCGCTCCTGCTACAGCGCCAAATACGCGCTGACAGAACGGCTGGTGTGCGGCGAGTGCGGCACCCTGTACCGCAGGTGCGTGTGGAGCAAACGGGGGCAGAAAAAGGCAGTGTGGCGGTGCGCCAGCCGGGTGGATTACGGTACGAAATACTGCCACGAATCCCCTACCCTGCCGGAAGGGCCTTTGCAGGACGCCATCCTCTCCGCCATCAACTCGGTGATGAGCCGGAAGGCGGTGCTGGTGGGGCAGATCGCGGACGCCATACGGATGGAGCTGGCGCCTGTCCCCGGTGAGGGTATGAGCCTTGCTGACATCGACCGGCGGCTCGGCGAGCTGGACAGGGAGTTCCAAGCGCTGTTCAGCGCATCCAAAGCGGATGGAGGGTACTTGGCCCATGCCGACGACTTCAAGCGGATCACCGAGGATATGGCGGCGCTGAAGGAAAAGAAAGCGGCTATTCTGGAACAGCAGAACAGCAACTCTGCCGCCAATCGGCGCATCGAGGATGCGGTAGGCATCTTCAACGCCGGTTCCTCCGAGATCACGGAATGGAACGAGGGTACCATCCGCCAGTTGGTGGACACAGTAAAGGTGCTGTCCGCAGACAGGATTATGGTCTACCTGAAGGGCGGCATGGAAATCGAACAGACAATAGAAGGAGGATGACAACATGATCTTTGCCACAGGCGACACACACGGAGGCTTCCAGCGGTTCTCGCGGAAGCACTTCCCTCAGCAGCGCAAGATGGGCCAGGAGGACTACATGATCATTCTGGGAGATTTCGGAGGCTTGTTTGACGGCTCTGCCGAGGAGCGGAAACAGTTGGACTGGCTGAACGACAAACGCTTCACCACACTGTTCGTGTCCGGAAACCATGAGAACTTTGATATGCTGGCGGCGCTGCCGGTGGAGGACTGGCACGGCGGCAAGGTGCAGCGCGTCCGGCCCAACATCCTGCACCTGATGCGGGGGCAGCTCTATGACATCGAGGGGCACACCTTCTTCACTATGGGCGGGGCGTCCTCCCACGATGTGGAGGACGGCATACTCGATCCAAATGCCCCTGATTTTCGGGCGCGGTACCTTCAACTGCTTCTAAAGGGGCGGCGCAGGTTCCGCATCCTTGGCAAGTCCTGGTGGCCGGAGGAGCTGCCCTCCGATGAGGAGTACACCACCGCCCTGGAAACGCTGGAGCGGGCTGGCTGGAACGCAGACTACGTGCTGACCCACTGTGCGCCCACCGGCATTGCCAGGATGATAAACCCGGATTACAAGCCGGACGCGCTTACGGATTTTCTGGAGCTGGTAAACAACCGGCTGGAGTTCGGCTGCTGGCTGTTCGGCCACTATCACGACAACCGTGAGGTTGATCCGAAGCATTTTCTGCTGTGGGAGCAGATCGTTCAACTGACATAGACCAGACAAGGCAGAGAAAAGCGTGGGAGCAGTCTCCCGCGTTTTTCTCTGCCCTGCCACATATTATAGGCGCACAGCGCTGGAGAGGAGGAAAACTATGAATGTCAGGAAACCGACCGATTACAGCATCCTATTCGCGGCGCTGGACACGCTGATTGCGGCAAATCTGCCGCAGATGGAGCTGTATTGCAAGATTGGCCGTTTGGTCAGCGGCAGGCCGGAGAAGGGCGCCGCTGTGGCGGCTGCGGAATACCTGCAAGGGACATATCCTGACGCCGTTGGGTTCTCTCCCCGGAACTTGCGTCGGATGCGGGACTTCTACCGCACCTATGAAAGCGCCCCGGAGACAATGACGCAGGCTATGACCATCAGTTGGACACAGAATGTGGTCATTCTGGAGGCGGAACTGACTCTCCAGGAGCGGGCATGGTATATCTGGGCAGCTGGGCAGTTCGGGTGGTCGAAGTTGGAGCTGATAAGAATGATCCGTGAGTGTGCCCATGAAACTGTCGCTCTCGACATTGTGGACGATTCGTGCTATAGTAACGGCAGCGGAGGTGATGAGGATGGCGAAAAAGAAACTTCCGGGGCATTTCTGCAAGGTCTGCGGGATGCGGAAGTCCAACGAGAGCTTCAGCGGCAAGGGCCATGCGGCTCACATCTGCAAAACCTGTTCCCACCTCTCGCCAGCACAGCAGGCGGAGCAGATGACGCTCCGCCGTTTGGAAAATCTGCCGCTGCGCCGCTTGACCGAGAGCGAGATGAAGTGGCTGAAAAATCGAACCCGAGATCACCGACCCGAGGTCAGGGAACTGGCCTGTATGGTTTATGCGGAGAGATTTCCGCATTTGGCGCGGAACCAGAAAAAGCAGGAGCTTTCGATCTTAACGCTGGAACTGAGCATCACTGGAGATATCTGCGATCCCTATGGCGATCCGGTGTATGTCGATGAGAGCTATCAGATCAGCCGGATACCTCCGGCTGTTATCTGTACACAGCGGGATGGTTCACGGCAGACAGTAGAACCGCCGTCCAAGATTTTGGCAAAGCTGTTGAAATGGACGGTACACACGCTGGAAATTTTCTGGTGGGA
>CATJRT010000365.1 GCA_949742895.1 uncultured Eubacteriales bacterium
GGACGTTTGCTGTCATCCTCTCCGCGCTGGATGAGCTGGGGTATCATGTCGAGTGGTCAGTGCTTAACAGCGCCAATTTCCACGTCCCCCAATCAAGGCGAAGGGTGTTCATTATCGGATATTTTGATCCCCGATGCGCCGGAAAAATACTTCCTGTCTTCGGAAATGACGCAAAAACTCTTATACAAATCATCGGAGGGCCGCAGGGCTCCCGGGTCTACGACCCCAGCGGGGTAGCCTGCACCCAGACGGCGGGCGCAGGCGGCATGGGCGGCAAAACCGGGCTGTACCTGGTGGATTTATGCGCAGGCCGTCCGGAGCAGACCAATATCGCCCGGTGCATCACCGCCCGGTATGGGCAGACAAGCCTGTCTACCCATCCGAGAGAGCGATCCGGGGTGCTGCTCATTAAAAACGGCACAAAGCAGGGCTATAAGGAGGCCCATCCCGGCGACACCGTGGCCCTGGACTATATGGACAGCGGTACCCGCCGGGGGCGGGTAGGCCACGACATCGCCCACACGCTGGAGACCAGCAGCATCCAAGGCATCGTTGAGCGAGGCGGACGCATCCGCCGCCTCATGCCCCGGGAATGCCTGCGCCTCCAGGGCTTCGATGAGGATCAGATCGACCGCCTGCTGGCCATCACCTCCGACGCCCAAGCCTATAAGCAGGCGGGCAATTCTGTTACCGTCAATGTAATTGAGGCCATCGGGCGGCGCATCCGGGCAGTGGACGGGGAGCTCCGAGGGGGCGAGGCGGCATGATCGGTATCAAGGATCAATGCTTCGGCGTTGAGGTGGAGATGACAGGCATCACCCGGGAGGAGGCCGCCCGGGCTTTGGCCGCTTATTTTGGGAGCAGCCCCTGTTATAAGGGCGGTACTTACGACACTTGGACCGCAAAAGATCCCGGACAAAGAAACTGGAAGCTGATGAGTGATTCCAGCATCCAGCCCGAGCGCATGGGACTTTACGGATATGAACAGCTTGAAAAATATTCTGATGAAGGGCAACTATACAAGGTTGAAATGGTTACCCCAAAGCTCACCTACAGCCAGCTGCCTGTGCTCCAAGAGTGTATGTGCCGGGTACGGGAGGCCGGGGCCAAGGTGAACAGCTCCTGCGGCATCCATGTCCATGTAGATGGGGCCAACCACAACCGACAGAGCCTGAAAAATCTGATCGGACTTATGTATTCCAAAGAAGATCTTTTATTTAAGTCGCTGCAGGTGAACGAGGAACGGGCGGCGGAATGGTGCCAAAAAGTGCGGGAACCGATGCTGCGGCAGGCCCGGACCCTGTCTTCCGACGAAACAAGGGATCTCACCGAACTGGCGGATATCTGGTATGCGGGGTTTGAGGATGATGACACGAACCGGGACAGCCACTATAACAAATCCCGTTATTACGCGCTCAATCTTCACTCTATGTTTTATCGCGGCACAGTGGAATTCCGCTGTTTCAACTCCACCCTGAACCCCGGATTGGCGGCGGCGTATGTGAACCTGTGTCTGGCCATGTCCGCCCAGGCCATCGCCCAGCGCAGCACCGTCATGCGCAAAACCCACAGCGACAACGAGCTGTTCACCTTCCGGGTGTGGCTGGTGAGGTTGGGTCTCAACGGGCCAGAGTTCAAGGAGACAAGGGATCAGCTTTTACAAAATCTTGATGGCGACCGGGCCTGGCGCCACGATAAGGACAGCTACGAAGTAAACAGACGAAAAAAACGAAACCGAGACGCAGAAAGGTGATGAACATGAAAGTCCGCATTGACGGCAATACCTACGAGGGCACCGGCGAGGCCATCATGGACCAGCTCCGGCTGACCGCCTTTGACCCCACTGAGCACCCCGACGCCCAGAGCTACCTCCAGCAGCTCCGGGCCAATTTCATCCGCACCACCGGGCTGGACTGCCCCCTGCCGGACGGCAGCGTGGAGCGCCAGGCCCAGGCCATGATCGATCAGCTGGCCAAATACGGCGCACTGGAGGTGATTCACGATGGCTGACGGCAAGTTGTACTTCGCTTATGGGTCCAACATCAATTTGGATCAGATGGCCTGCCGCTGCCCCGACGCCGAAGTGGTGGGACCGGTGACGCTGGAGGGCTGGGAGCTGCTGTTCCGGGGAAGCGGCGTGGCCACCATCGGGCGAAAGGAGGGCGGCACCGTCCACGGCCTGCTCTGGCAGCTCACCCCGGACTGTGAGCGGTCCCTGGACCGCTACGAGGGCTATCCGCGCCTGTATGGCAAGCAGCTGGTGACGGTGCGGGACGCCCAGGGGCAGGAGCTCACGGTCATGGCCTACATCATGACGGAGCGGTACCGGACCCCTGCTGTCCCGCCCACGCCCTACTATGAGGGCATCCAGGAGGGCTACCGGCAGAACGGTCTGCCGGTGGGTGAATTGAAAAAAGCCTGGGAAAACACGGTGCGGGAGGTTCATGGGGCGACCTCCCGCACCAATGCCATGGCCTCTGATCTGCCGAAAAGGAGGAACCAACATGAGCGATAAGATCAAAGTCCTGGTGGTGGAGCCGATGAAGCCCTGCCGGGTGGAGGAGATCGACCACAGCCTGGAGGCCATGCAGGCCATCGTGGGCGGGTATATTGAGGAAGTGACGCCGTTCAACGACCCAGTTGCCATTGTGTGCAATGAGGAGGGCAAATTGCAGGGCCTGCCCTTTAACCGCCCGCTGGTGGATCGGAGCGGGGCGCCCTATGACATCCTCTGCGGCACGTTTTTCATTGCCGGTGACAAGGATCGAGACGCCGGTAAAATCTCCACCCGTGTCAAGCCGGTCAAGAGGGACAGCTTTGGCCGATGATATCCCCCGCTCCACATACGCCGGCTTGCCTGCTGTTACGCCGGTGGGGGACGGCCTGATGAAACAAATGTATATCCAATCCTGTTCCTTCGGGAAAGACAGTTTAGCAAGCGTCCTGCTGGCAAAAAAGCACGGCGACCCGCTGGACGAGGCGGTGTACTGCGAGGTCATGTTCGACAGCAAGACCTCCGGTGAAGTCCCGGAGCACCGGGATTTCATCTATGATACCGCCATCCCGGCCTTGGAGCGGATGGGGGTGAAGGTGGTGGTGCTCCGCTCTGAGCAGACCTATGTGGGGCTGTTCACCGGGCGGATCACCCGGGGTCCGAAGAAGGGCATGGTACGCTCCTTCCCCATCTGCGGCAGGTGCGCTGTCCAGCGTGACTGCAAAATGAAGCCCATCCGGAAGTACCAGAAATCCCTTCCGGCAGACACAGTGCAATATGTGGGCATCGCCAAGGATGAGCAGGACCGCCTGCTACGGCTGGGCGGCGGCAGCGTATCCCTGCTGGATAAATACAATTACACAGAACAGGACGCGAGGAGCCTCTGCGAAAAAGCGGGGCTCCTCTCCCCTATTTATGAGTTTTCCGATAGGGGCGGCTGCTGGTTCTGTCCCAACGCTAAGAAGAAAGAGCTGCGCCACCTTTACGACCACCACCCCGATCTGTGGGCCCGGATGCTGGAGCTCCAGGCCATCCCGGGCAAGGCCACCGAGAAATTCAACCGCACCCAAACCTTCACCGACATTGACGAGCTGTTCCGGAACGAGGATGAGCAGCTTCCCATAGCGGCGTAGCGCAACCCGCCATTGTTGGTATTGCTGGGTTTTCGCGCCCCATCTTTGTTGGGTATCGTGATAGCTTTCGCCGCCAAAAGCTGGTATGGTTGTGGGCTGGAACCACCGAAA
>CATJRT010000366.1 GCA_949742895.1 uncultured Eubacteriales bacterium
GTACTGGGCCAGCCGCAAGGCCGCCGCCGGACTGGTAGAAAAGCTGGCTCAGATCACGGAAGAGAACGCCAGCCGCTCCGGAGAGCATATCCCCCCTGTCCTCAATGACGCCATCACTCTGGACCACGTCACCTTCGGCTACGAGCCGGACGAGCCGGTGCTGAAGGATGTGAGCCTGCGGATAGAGCCAGGAAAAAAATACGCCATCGTAGGCGGCTCCGGCTCGGGCAAGTCCACCCTGCTCAACCTGCTCATGGGGGCCTATGACGGCTACAGCGGCTCGATCTCCATCGACGGGAAGGAGCTGCGGGAGGTAGACACCGACAGCCTGTACGATCTGATGAGCCTGATCGGACAGAACGTGTTCCTGTTCGACGACACCATCCGCCGCAACATCACCATGTTCCGGGACTTCCCAGACGAACTGGTGGATAAGGCTGTAAAACGTTCCGGCTTGTCAGATTTTTTGAACCAGCGGGGCGAAGGTTATCTATGTGGTGAAAACGGCGTGGGCCTGTCCGGCGGGGAACGCCAGCGGGTGTCCATCGCCCGGTGCCTGCTCCGGGACACCCCGGTGCTCATGCTGGATGAAGCCACCGCCGCTCTGGACAACCAGACTGCGTTCGCCGTCACCGACGCCATCCTCCATCTGGACGGCCTGACCCGGGTGGTGGTCACCCACCGGCTGGAGGAGGCGCTGATGGAGCAGTATGACGAGATCCTGGTCCTGCGCAACGGCGAGGTCTGGGAACAGGGCAGCTACCGTCAGCTCATGGCGAAAAAGGGCTACTTCTATTCCCTGTTCACCCTGGCCGCATGACAAAAACGGACGGTCCCGAAGGACCGTCCGTTTTTACAGCTCCTTTTCCACCAGGATATATTCGTTGTTGCGAAACCGTTCCTGGAACCCTGCGCTGAGGAACAGCGACAGGGAAGGATTGTCGATGGCGATATTATCGCACAGCCGCTTCACGCCGTTTTCTTTGGCTGCTACGCATAACAGCTCCAGCCCTTGACGGCCAAACCCTCTGCCCCGGTCCGAGGCCGCCACGATCACGTCGCAGATATACGCCCCCAGTTCACTGTCATAGTGATAAGCAGCCTCACCCACCGGCCGATGCTCACCTTCGCAGTACAGGTAGCGGTAAAACCGCTCCCCCGCCCCATCCCCTGCCCATCGGGCGTACCAGTCTGCCCAGCGCTCTGCCGGAAAGGGGATCGTCCCGCCATAGGCATGATTATATGCCATGGTCTCAGGGTCGCTCAAAAGGCGCTGGCGGAAGTCCAGCTCATCAAATTCAGGACGGTGTAGCACAATCCTTTCCACAGCTTCACCCTCATTTCAATAGTTTGGATGTTATGCCCCGCAATTCCCACCATTTTATGAAAAGGACTGCTGCACTTTGCAGCAGTCCTTTTTCTTGATCGGGTCTTACTCCTCGACAGGAGCCTCGTCCCCGGCCTCCTCCGCAGGAGCAGCCTCCAGCAGAGCGCGGATGGACAGGGACACCTTCTTGTTCTCCTCGTCAATGGCGATGATCTTGGCGTCCACAGTCTCGCCCTCGGTGAGCACGTCGCCGGGCTTCTCTACCCGCCGGTCGGCGATCTGAGAAATGTGGATCAGGCCGTCCACGCCGGGGACGATCTCGGCGAACGCACCGAAGGTCATCAGCTTGACGATGCGCACGGGAGCCACATCGCCCACAGCATACTTGCCGGTAAACACGGCCCAAGGCTCCTGGTCGTGGTCCTTCATGCCCAGAGAAATCTTCTTCTTCTCGGGATCGAAGGAGATGACATAGACCTCGACGGGGTCGCCTACGGACACCACCTCGGCGGGGTTCTTAATGCGGGACCAAGGCAGCTCAGAAATATGGACCATGCCGTCCACACCGCCGATATCCACAAACGCGCCGTAAGAGGTCAGGCTCTTGACAGTGCCGGTGTAACGCTTGCCCACTTCGATGTTGTTCCAGACCTCAGCGGCGGCGGCAGCGCGAGCCTCGGCGGCCACAGCACGGATGGACCCCACCACGCGGCGGCGGGCACGGTTCACCTCGGTGATGCGCAGCTTCACACGGGTCTTGACCATTTCAGCCAGATCGGCGCCCCGGGGCTTTCCGGACTGGGAGGCGGGGATGAACACGCGGATACCCTTCACGTTGGCCACCAGACCGCCCTTGTTCTCCTCGGTGATGATGCCCTCCAGCACATCCTTGTTCTCCACGGCGTTTTCCACAATTTCCCAGTTCTTAGCCACGTCGAGACGCTTTTTGGACAGCTTCACCATGCAGTCGCGGTCGCTGACCAGCATGACATAAGACTCAATCTCCTCGCCAACCTTGGCGATGTCCTCCACCTTCACGTCGGGATCGTCGCTCAGCTCAGACAAGGGAATATAGCCGGGATACTTGATACCCAACTCAACCTGTATCTCTGTCGGCGTAATGGCAACGACAGTCCCGGTGACCTTATCCCCCGTATTCAAAGTTTTGAACGACTCCTCCAGCATCTCCGCGAAGGACTGTTCAATCTCCATAATTTCATCGCTCATTTTGTTGTAGACCTCCTTTATTATCCACTCCGGCGTAGATGCGCCGGCAGTGATGCCAAGCGTGTTTACCTGAGCAAACTGTTCCCGGTCAAGGCTGTCCCCCCGTTCTGCCTGAACCACCAGAGGACAGCGGTCAGCACACAACTGAGTCAGCCGCCTGGTGTTGGAGCTTTTTTGATCCCCGATCACGATCATTCCATCACACTGGCCGGCCAGTTCCACGGCTTCAGATTGGCGCCTGGACGTAGCACCACATATTGTATCAAAAAATTCTGCGTTTGTACACACTTTTTTTGCGTTTTCAACGGTTTTTTCCCAACTGCTCCGAATAGCCGTGGTTTGAGAGACAAATGTCAGCGACTGAGCGTACAATTCCGGCCGCCTGCGCAGCACCTCATCCAGTTTTCCCCAGTCCGCCGCCACAACACCACGCTGCGTACAGCCCAGGATACCTATAATCTCAGGATGCGCCGCCTCGCCCACCACCACAGGCGTCCGTCCCCGCTTTTCCGCATCCCGAACCAGGTCATGGATGCGGGTCACGTTGGGGCAGGTGGCGTCAATCACCCTGCACCTGCGCATACTGAGCGCCTCATATACCCAGTCCGGCTCACCATGGGCGCGAATCAGCACAACCGCACCTTCCGGGACCTCCTCCGGCCCGGAAACAGTAACCGCACCCATAGCCTCCAGCCGCCGGATCACATGGTCGTTGTGGGTGATATGCCCCAGCAAAAACACAGGTCCCCGTGACGCCGCCTTTTCCGCAAGCTCTACCGCCCGGCGCACGCCGTAACAGAAACCGGCGGTCTTTGCCAGCCGCACCTTCATATGGTCTCCCCCAACGACCGGATCCGCACCAATAAGTCGTCTGCAATGCGCTGGTAGTCTTCCGGCGTGGCCTTGCGCCCCTCATAGGCGGGGTTATAGGGCTGGCCGAAAATCACCGTCGTCTTACGGAAAATCCGCTTTTTAGGGGATATGTACACCGGCAGCAGGGGTGCGCCGGTGCGGGTGGCAAACATGGCCGCGCCGGTGTGGGCCTCGGAAACCTCCCCTTCCTTCACCCGTGTACCCTCCGGGAAAAGCAACAACTTTTCCCCGTCACGCAACACCCGCAGCGCCTCTTTCA
>CATJRT010000367.1 GCA_949742895.1 uncultured Eubacteriales bacterium
AGTCTGATGGCTCCAGGCATAAGGGCCGGTATGAATGATAACATCCAAATCACCGATACCCTCAATGGTTCCGCTGACATCGTGATCGCCGTAGGCAAAGGCAACCTTGTCACCCACCTGATAGCGGAGCTGGCCTGTCAGCTCCACGCTCTCCCGCTGGACCGGCTCATGGGAAAAGCCGTCCAATTCCTGCTGCCAGAGGGCGCGAAGGACTGGAGCGATGCCCTCCCATGATACGGCCTGTTTTGTACCGAATTTATCCTGTATCTCCACCTGCATACTGACAGTAGAGGTAAAATAATCTGCAACATCGCCGGTTTCCAGGGTCACGCTCTCAGCACGGCTTGCAAACGTCTGTGACAGCCTGTTTCCAATCTTTCGGTTATTCTCGCCGGAGCGCAGCCAGCCGGAAATGTAGTCCTTGTCCCGTTGTGTCAGCAGGTGGGCGGTCAGAACTTCCCGAAAGTCCTCGTTAAAGCTGTTGAGATCGGCGGCGAGATATTGGGTGATCGCCCCATTCCGGGTGTCCCTCCAAAGTGCGGTCGTAAAGCGGTCTTTGGGCTCCGAACGGAGTGCAGGGTAGGCTTGCGTGGGGTCACGCAGCTTCACATCAAACAGGGAAATATCCTCAATGACGTACTCTGTATCATCCAGATAGACCTTATCGCCCACATCATAAGCCGGAGCCAGTGGGTCACGGGCTGGCGGGGCAGCGGTGTCTGGAATTGCGGCCTGAATTTCCTGCCATTCCTCATCAGAAACGGTAATGTCCACTTCATGGGCAACATCCCCGGCGCCGATAGTGATGGTATCCCCCTCGCGGGTAATGGGCTGATCGGAGAGGTCCACGGTTTGCAGATCATTGATAGGCTGTTCTGTAATGCCGAGGCGTTTCTTCTCTTGATCTATGGCCTGCTGCAAAGAAGGGATGATATCACGATATTTTTCGTACTGACTGAGGAAGTCCAGCAGACCGCCGTACCCATTGCCAATGTCCTGACGCTCCCAAATCCTTGTACCATCCGGCAGCATAATGGAGAAGGATACTTTGTCGTAGCCCAGGAAACGGTCAAGTTCCGGGTCATTGGCCGCAGCCCACTTTTCTGTGGTGCCATATTTTGCTATGGCAGCGGCCTCGCCTGCAACGTGTTCATCATCCGCCTGTTTCATCAGCCGGTCAAATTCAGCGACCGTATAGATTTTGCCATCCTCAAAAAAGGCGTGATTTTCGCTGTACTCACAGCGGACAAAGGGCGGTACTGCGGGGATACCCTTGTCCAGCAGCTCACGAACGACAACAGGTGCAGCATCATCTTCTTCAAAGTAGCACCACCCGTTTTCGATGCCGCAGACAGACATGGTTTCGGGAGAAAGTATCGTCTCTGCATCCGTTTCCCGTATCATAATCCCGCCGTGACGGGCGGTGCTGATCTCGTAAATACCGTCCGCAAACTGGCTGCTCATCTGTACTTTTCCCCAAGGAGAACGAGCGCCGATCTCAATTCCCCAGGGAGGCAGTTCCTCCATATAGCTCATATCCGGCTCCGCACGGGAAGGTTTCTCCGCCATGAGCTGGGAGAGGATGAGGTATGTGCTATCTACGATTTCCCGGTGCAAACGATAACGGAAGTCGGGCATATCGTGGTACAGACGCATAAATTCTGGCTCTGTAATGGTGAGCGCCGCCCGTTTGACTGCGGCATCCCCTTCAATGACGGCATTCTCCTTGTCAGAATTGCGGCAGGCATTCATATAGCGGACATCTACCAGCACCAAGTCCTGAACAATGGGCTTGTAGTGGTCGTAAATTTCACGAACGCTAGGTTGTGCCAGGGTATCCTTTGCTGGTTCCTCAACAGCGGCCTCGCCCCGTTCTTCCTCCGAAAAAAAGCGTTCCTCCATCACCAGACGGGCAAGGTGGCGCTGGACTTTGGCCCATGGAAGATCGGTAGCCGCTCCTTCCACAGTGACAGGGAACGCAGGGAGATCATCGCCATACTCGCTCCGCAGCCAGTCCGCAGTCCCTTTTTCCCGGCCATGGTCGGTCATATACTGCTGTACCCGGCGTTTGCTGTCTAAATCGCCGTTCCATTCCTGGAGAGCGGCGTCAATGTCGGTCTGGATGATCTCCCTCACCGGGGAGGGGGTAGGTTCCGGGGCAGGGACCGCAGGCGGTGTAGTTTCCGGCGCTGGGGCAATCTGCGCCAGTTCCTCCGGGGAGAGATAACTGCCCTTGTCAATGAGCGCCCGGATATGGGAGGCCATTTCCTCATATTTGATATACCGAATGGGACCGCCCTCGTCCCTCCGGCTCAGACGCAGTTCCGAGGCGACAAAGTAACTGTACCCTCTGCCGCCGTCTGCCAGAGTGACAAAGCCGCTGTTTTGTGGGGTATATCCGTTGCCAAGGTATTCATCGTGAAGAAAAGCGGCAATCTCCGTATCAGAGCGGCCCTGCTGGTATTGCTCAAATATCCGCTGTTTCCGCCCTTCTGCGCCCCAGTCATCCATCAAGACCTTATCAAGGTCCATATCGGTGATGCCTTTGGGGTCAGGGGGCGCAGGCGGTTCCTCGTTTGGAGGGGAAACAGCAGAAGGACCGGGCGTTTCCACGCTCGGCCCCTCCTGGTCAGGTTCCGTATTTAACTGTAAATCAGCTCCGCCAGAATGATTTCCTCCGCCTGTGCCTTGCAGGAGTTCATCAAGCCCACCCACTTCATGGGATCGCTGGCCTTCAACTGTTCCGTTGCTCCCGCCGTTTTCGCCAGAGAGGGCATCATGTCCTCCAGCATCTCGTTGGCCCGGTCCTCCATCTCCAGAAGGTGCTGGTACAGGGTCCCCGCCATGGTCATGGTTCCCCACAACACCGGACGTTCCTCCTTCAGATACCTCCGGCGCAGCAGGCCGTACTTGCCCAGGCTCCGGGTCGGCGGGTTGGGCGGGGTCAGGTTGGGCAGCAGCACGTCCCCCACCTGGGTGTAGGTCAGATTGTTCTCCATGTTCGGCGCTCCTTTCCGCGAGTTTTTCTCGCTCATATCTCTTAATAGTGACTTCAATCTGCCGCAAGACCTGTTCGTTAGACTGGCTGACGGCCATGCCCAGGGCGGTGAGGGTATCTCTGGTGTTGAAATCGAAAAAGCTCAGAAAATCCTCATGGTCGAAGTAGTCCTCCGGCTCCAGACCGCAGCGGGACATCAGGGCGTAGGTGATGCTGACGGAGGCGGCCCGCCGGAAAGCCATTTCGATATTGAGGTCATCATACTCCTCCAGAAAGCTCCCGTCAACGATGCGGAAAAGGTCGGCCTGATTGTCATTCCAGTAGTTCTCCGCAAGCTGGGCGGCGATGTTTTCCAGCTGTTCCGCAAGACCGTTTTCCCCGGAGATACCGTAGCGGCTCTCCAGGGCGGCGGTCACAGCCTGCTGGTGTTCCGGGCGGTACTGCCACAGCCAGGGGCGGCGGGCGTTCTCCTTCTCGCCGGTGTCTGACACATCAAAGACATAGCGCACCTTGTTTTCCCCCGTGCTGGTATCAATGAGGGCTATCCCCTTGGCTCCACGCATCACATACCTGCGCATCTGCTTATTCCACAGGTCATAGTCGGCGCAGGCGGTGGCATCCGGGCGCTGGGCATAGATCATCAGCTGTTCCGGGAACGGATA
>CATJRT010000368.1 GCA_949742895.1 uncultured Eubacteriales bacterium
GATACATTTTTGCTCCGACAAAATGCCGCAATGCTGCACTTTACGGGCTTTCCCATACGATATGGCGGTCTGCAATTCTGGTTCGAGAAGGAGAACACCAACACCCTGAATATGAGCAACGAGATGATCCTCACCTTCATGATGAGCCAGGCCCAGTCCGAAAGCGAGTCCCTGTCCACCAACGTCAAGTGGGGCTTCCGCAAGCGATTCCAGGACGGGGTGGTGTACTACCATTACGACAGCTTCCTGGGCTACCGGGAGGGGCCGGACGGCCAGCCGGAGATCGACCCGGACCAGGCCCCGGTGGTGCGGCGTATCTTCGTCCGATATCTGATTGGCCACAGCGTCGGCCAGATCTGCCGGGACCTGATGGCGGACGGTGTCCCCACCGCCCGGGGCGGCGAAAAATGGTGCGATACCACAGTGCGGAATATCCTGCAAAACGAGAAGTACATCGGGGACGCTCTCCTGCAAAAGACCTTCTCGGCAGACCTGTTCGACGACCGCCAGCAGATCAAAAATGAAGGCCAGCTCCCCAAATACTATGTCCATGACTGCCACCCGGCCATCATCGACCGGGACACCTTCCAGCGGGTGCAGGAGGAGATAGCAAGGCGGTCCAGCCTGCGCAAGACCTCGTCCAAGACCAAGACCGAGCAGGGCAAGTACAGCAGTAAGTACGCCTTCGGGGAACTGCTGGTGTGTTCGGAGTGCGGCAGCCCGTACCGCAGGGTGCTCTATATGCCCAGAGGGCAGAAGCGGCACGTCTGGCGGTGTATCAACCGGCTGGAGCATGGCACGAGGCTGTGCCGCAGGTCCGCCACCATGGAGGAGCCTGAGCTTCAGGCCGCCGTGGCCGCCGCCATCAACGAACGGTTCCGCCAGCAGACCGCCCGGCAGGCGCTGGCGGATTGCGTAGCCGCAGCCCTGGCGGGTGCGGGGGACACCGACCTCTCTCTCCCTGCGGCAGAAGCCAGGCTCCGGGCTCTCCAGGAGCGCCAGATAGAGTTGCTCCAGCTTGCGGCAAATGATGCCGACAGCACAGAGTTTGACGAGGAAATCACCAGGGTGAGCACCGCCATCCTGGACCTGTTCACCCGCAAAACCGAGCTGGAGCGGGAGGGCCGCACCAACCCGGAGTACGGCAGCCGGGTGGCGTCGATCACCAGCGCCTTGGATGAGGCGGACAGCGCCGAAGTTGGCTTCGATGATGTCATCGTGCGGCAGGTGATCGGTAGCATCAAGGTACTGGACCGGGAGCGGCTGTCCATCCGATTCAAGGACGGCACGGAGGTGGAGCAGGCCATCGAATATCCTCAAAGGAAAGCAAGCGCGTAGGCATACGCAGAAGGAGAGCCGGGGCGGCAACGCCCCGGCTCTTGAGGATGGAGGATAGAATGAAAAAGAAAAGCATCTCTTGCAAGTATTAGAATAGCGGGATATCATTACAAAACTTCGTGCGCGGATGTTACAAAAGCGTTAAACTTCATCCAGTTCCGCCGCCAGCTCGTCCAGCGCCAGCTGGACGACGCACTTCTTCGCGCTGGCCGAGCCAAAATAGCGCACCGGGATATCGTGCTTCCGGGCAGCGTCGATGATACGGTAGTAATAATTGTGGGACAGGGCGTTGACCTGGAGCCACACCACGTCAGTGCCCCGGATGGCGTTCAGGTCCGGCAGGACCTCCCGGTCATAGAACCGGGCTCCGGGCAGCAGGGGCCTCACCGCCTTGCGCCAGGTGTCGTGACCGCCGAACACCACCACCCGCAGCGTCACTTGCCAATCCTGCCTGTTCACAGTCAAACACTATGAGTTACCCAATCACACGATCTGCATGAGATGTCCGCATTATGTAAGAGACAAGGGTGCTTCCGGCAGCGGTGTGACACCGAAACAGTAGAAGTCATACCAACACCGAAATAGATAATAGGGGGCGATTTGATGGCGCATCGGATGACCTATTTTCGTATCCATTGCAATAACTATGACCGGGGCTGGCACAGTGACGAGGAATGGAACGCATTCAAAGCGGAGAGCCGCCGAATATTTCAGGCATCAGGCTGGACGATCCATAAGGGAACAAACGGAGTCTGTGATACGGTCACCAAAGACCAACAGGAGCTGTACCTGCACCCCATGTCCTTCAGCGGCGTTGTGGATGAAGCTGAGGTCCCGTCCCTGCTGGAGCATTTGTCAGCGGCGAAGACCTTTCAATGCTATCATGTGGATCATTACGAGGAGTACACAGACCTGAGCGATGAGGAATACTGGGCCGCTCTGGAGGCAAAACGGGATGAGATCATCAACTTCATCCTGGAAAATTGCCGGACAAAACGCACGAACCTCTATATCGTTGATTCTGTCCCGGCTCGCGTTGCCCAACAGTTTGAGATATGCCGGCTATGCGACAAGGACCGGCACAACAGCGTCGGCCTCCGATTTGTGTCAGAGCAGATCGACCAACTGCTCCAGCGGGGCCGCATGGTCACAGCGGGAACAGATTGTGGGCCAGGCATCCGGACCGCCACAGCAAAAGAGCTGAGAAACCGTCATCAGTCCCCTGTGGAGCAGCTCGACGGTCAATTCTCCATAAATCTCTAGAATATGTCCACAAACAGCACGAACGGGAACACGGAAATGCCCCCGTGTTCCCGCTGTTTCACCCCAAAATCGGGCGCACTGCGCCAGAAAGGAGATACCCATGAATGTCAGGAAACCCACCGATTACAGCACACTGTACGCCGCGCTGGATACGCTGATGGCGGCGGCATCGCCGCAGATGGAGCTATACAGTGAGATTGGCTGTCTGGTCAGCGGCAGGTTGGAAAAGGGCGCGGCTGTGGCCGCCGCCGAGTATCTGCATACCGTGTACCCTGACGCTCCTGGGTTCTCCCCCCGGAACCTGCGTCGGATGCGGGACTTTTACCGATTCTATGAGGACGCCCCGGAGGTGATGATGGAGGCTATGAATATCGGATGGACCCAGAACGTGGTCATCCTGGAGGCAGATCTGACACTCCAGGAAAAAGCGTGGTACATCCGGGCAGTGCGCCGGTTCGGATGGTCCAAGCTGAAGCTGGCGGAACAGATCGCCGCCTCTGCCCACCTGGAGATGGCTCTCGACTTGACGGCTGAAGTGTGTTATACTGAGGAAAATACCGTCACAGAGCGTGTGAACGATGACAAGCATCCTTTTTATCTGCCATGGGAACATATGCCGGAGCCCGATGGCCGAATTTGTGATGAAGGACCTGGTGAAAAATGCCGGGCTGGAGAGCCGATTCCACATCGAGTCTGCCGCCACCAGCACCGAGGAAATCGGCAATCCAGTCTATCCCCCAGCCCGGCGCAAGCTGGCCGAACACAGCATCGACTGCACGGGCAAGACTGCCCGGCAGCTCAGGAACAGCGACTACGACCGCTTCGACCTGCTGATCGGGATGGACCGGGCCAACCTGCGGAATATGAACCGCATCTGCGGCGGCGATCCCGATGGCAAGCTGCATCTGCTGATGGACTACACGGGCCGCCCTGGCGATGTTCAGGACCCATGGTATACTGGCGACTTTGAGGCCACCTGGCGGGATGTACTGGCCGGGCGCCAAGGGTTGCTCTCCCAACTGCGAAACACGGAGCGCTGACTTTATGGGACA
>CATJRT010000369.1 GCA_949742895.1 uncultured Eubacteriales bacterium
ACTCCGTGGGCGGCCCCGACTTCTACAACAAGGCCCTGCGCTATGAAGAGGGCATTTGGGACACCGAGGAAGGCCAGAAGTGCTTCGAGATCGTGGCCAAGCTGGCTGAGTATACCAACCCCAAGACTCCGTCCCAGGCCAACGACGCCGACTTCACCAAGAACCAGCAGCTCGTTCTGGATAATGAAGCCATCTTCATGCCCAACGGCACTTGGATCGTGGACGAGATGAGCAAGGCCGAGCGCGCCGAGAACTTCAAGTGGGGTATGTGCCCCCTGCCCGCCGCTACTGCCGGTGGCAACGGTGCCAGCTATTGCTGGCTTGAGCAGTGCTGGATCCCCTCTCAGGCTCCCAATGCCGACGCCGCCAAGCAGTTTGTGGCGTTCCTGTACAGCGACAAGGCATGCGAGCTCTTTGCGGCCAGCGGTGCCATCCAGCCCGTTGCCGGTCAGACCGACAACTTGGAAGGCGACAGCAAGATGTTCTATGCCATTTATGACAACGGTGCCGACGCTGCTATGGGCAATTTCGCCGCCTACAGTTCCGACGCCGGTCTGCCCAGCGTCCGCGAGGCCTTCTTCGATCCCGTGAACGAGCTGGTCGCCGGCACCACCACCGTGGAGCAGTGGATCGAGGGCGTGAAGAGCGCCAGCGACCAGATGCGCGCCAACCTGGTGTAATAATTACCTGTACCCTTAGCACAGTTCGCTTAGTAGGGCGGCGGTGAGTGGTTCCTACTGCTCACCGCTGCCTTGTTTTTTTATCGCACCATGAGAAAGGAGATGAACGCAGTATGCGCAGCAGCAAACGGCGCATTGGCTTCCTGTGTCTGTGCTTGATTCCGGCTTCGATCCTGTTCCTGATTTTCATGCTCCTGCCCACCTTTACCGTGTTCCGCCTCTCCCTCTTCAAGCCGCCACCCAAGTACGGCGGACAGGGCGGTGCCGGAACCTTCATCGGTCTTGACAACTTCAAGGCGCTGTTCGGCAACGCCGACTTTATTCAGGCGATGCAGAACACCATCCTCATTATCGTAGTGGTGACCATCATCACCTTTGCCTTTGCCATCATCTTCGCGGCGATCCTGACCCGCGAAAAGCTGAAGGGGCAGAACTTCTTCCGCATCATTTTCTACATCCCCAATATCCTGTCCATGTCGGTTATCGCCGGTATTTTCTCCGCGATTTACGAGCCGGAGAGCGGCCTTCTGGACAGCCTGATTTCTTTCTTTACACGGGGGCCGGTGATGACGCCCTGGAAGTTTAACCTGGCTATCATCAGCCTGATCATCGCTATGGTCTGGCAGGCCATCGGCTACTATATGGTCATGTATATGTCCTCCATGGCTGCGGTGCCGCTGAGCCTGTATGAAGCGGCCAGCATCGACGGCGCGGGCCGGCTCAAGCAGTTCTTCCAGATCACCCTGCCCTTGATCTGGACCAACATCCGCTCCACGCTGACCTTCTTCATCATCTCCACCATCAACATGGCATTCCTGTTCATCCGTGCGTTCTGGGGCACCAATCCGAACCAGACCACAGCCCTGAACTATATGTATACACACGCCACTCGAGACAGAGGTTACAGCATGGCCGCAGGCGTGGTCGTGTTCCTCTTCTCTTTCCTGCTGTCCGCGTTGGTGAACAAGGTCACCAAGCGTGATGTGCTGGAAGTGTAAGGAGGTGCGGACATGAGTAAGAAGGACGATACTTTGCAGAAGAGCAAGCACGGTTCGGGCGGCGTTCTGTATAAGGTATTCATCTATATTGCGCTGATTCTGCTGGCCATCAGCATCATCGTGCCCGTGGGCTGGGTGTTCCTGGCCTCCCTGAAGCAGAGCAGCGAATTTTCCACCGGAAACCCGTGGGCCCTGCCCGCTGGCTTCTACTTCCAGAACTTCATTGACGCCTGGAACCAGTCCCACATGGGCGAGTACATCGGCAACTCCGTCATCGTCACCGCGATTGCCCTTGTTCTGTTGCTGGTGGTTGCCCTTCCCGCGGCCTACTGCCTGTCCCGCATGGAGTTTCGCGGGCGGAAGCTGCTGAACCTCTGCTTTATGGCCGGCCTGTTCATCAACGCCAGCTACATTGCGGTGCCCATCTTCCTCCAGCTCAACGACGCCGACCAGTGGCTTGTGAAGCTGATCGGCGGCGGCAGCGGCTTTTTGCTCAACAACCTGTTTGTGCTGGCGGTGGTGTACGCCTCTACGGCGCTTCCCTTTACCATCTATCTGCTGTCCGGTTATTTTGTCACGCTGCCCCATGATTTTGAGGAGGCCGCCTATATCGACGGCGCGGGCTATGCCCGGACGATGGTATCCATCATCTTCCCTATGGCCAAGCCCTCCATCATCACCATTATTCTGTTCAACTTCCTGTCCTTCTGGAACGAGTACATCGTGGCCCTGAACCTGATGACGGATCAGAGCAAGTATACCCTGCCCCGGGGCCTGGTGGATCTGGTCTCCGCCGGCCATTCACCCCAGGAGCTGGGCCGGCTGTATGCGGGCCTGGTGCTGGCCATGTTGCCGGTGCTGATCCTCTACATCTGCGTGCAGAAAAAGCTGACCCAGGGCATGACCGTTGGCGGACTGAAAGGGTAAGGTGAGCGTATGATTCAATTTTGGAAAGAACATATCGCCCTGCGTATCGGCGTGATAGCCGTCTGCTTCTTTGCGGGCCTTGGCCTGATCATCGGCGGCTGGAAAATGACGAAGAGCCTGACGGGGCTGGGCATTATGGCTGTGGGCCTGATCCTTCTGCTTGCAGCGCTGTCCATTTACAACAAGCCCTTTGAGGACGAGAAGAAGTCCGCAGGAAAAAAGTAAGCCTTTTGAGGAGAGGACATCTATGAGCGAAATGGATCGTAAGCGCGGCGGCGTCACCATCCCGACGGACGTAGACGTGGTGCCGGAGACGCTGGAGCTTCTGGAAAAGTGGGGTGCCGACGCCATCCGCGACTGCGATGGGACGGATTACCCCGAGGCGCTGAAGAGCGTGGACGCCAAGGTCTATTCCACCTATTACACAACCCGCAAGGACAACGCCTGGGCCAAGGCCAATCCTGACGAGGTCCAGCAGTGCTATATCATGACCGGCTTCCACACCGCCCCGGGCGGGGCGCTGTCCATCCCCCTGATGAAGGGCGTCAGCGATGAGCTGATGATGGTCAATACCCGGGACGACATCAAGCGGTGGTGGGAGGTGATGGACCGCCCCACCGGCGAGCCTGTCCCCACTGAGGCCTGGCGCTACGATGAGGGCACGGGCTGCGTGGTCATCGACGCGCCGGAGGAGTTCCACGACTACACGGTGAGCTTCCTGGCCTACCTGATTTGGGACCCGGTGCATATGTATAATGCAGTCACCAACGACTGGAAGGATTTCGAGCACCAGATCACCTTTGACGTGCGCCAGCCCAAGACCCACAAGTTCACCATGGAGCGGCTCAGAAAATTTATCGCTGACCACCCCTATGTGAACGTCATCCGCTACACCACCTTCTTCCACCAGTTCACCCTGGTGTTTGACGAGCTGAAGCGGGAGAAGTACGTAGACTGGTACGGCTACTCCGCCTCCGTATCCCCCTACATCCTGGAGCAGTTCGAGCGCGAGGTGGGCTATAAGTTCC
>CATJRT010000370.1 GCA_949742895.1 uncultured Eubacteriales bacterium
CCGACCCGGTGGGCATGGGGCCCAAGACTATCCCGGAGACCCGGACCGGCCGGGCCTTCGGCATCCCAATGATTATTCTCAACGTTACCGGCGTCATGCTCCGGGTGGATCCCGAGCGGAAGGAGCTGTACGAGCAGCGGGCCCGGCAGTGCGTGGAAGAGATTTTCAAATATCACGTTAAGCCCGAGCTGAAGTGCGTGCTGGAGAACGTGGACCCGGACGGGAACCCCCGGCTGTACTACACTGAGGGCCGTGTGGTGAACCCCGGCCACGACATTGAGGGGGTGTGGTTCCTGCTGGAGCACGCCAAGCGTACCGGCGACAAGAAGCTGGTGGGCAAGGCTGCACAAATCTTCGACTGGGCCATCGAGGCCGGCTGGGACAGGGAGTATGGTGGTCTGCTCTACTTTATCGACGCGTTGGGCAAGCCCCCAGAGGCTTATGAGCACGACATGAAGCTGTGGTGGCCCCACGACGAGATCCTCATCGCCAGCCTGATGCTCTATCGGGACACCGGGGAGGAGAAGTATCTGGACTGGTTTGAAAAGACCCTGGACTACTGCAAAAAATATTTTTCCGATCCGGAGTACGGCGAGTGGTACGGTTACCTCCGCCGGGACGGGAAGCCCACAGAACCACCCTGCAAGGGGAGCACGTTTAAGGGTCCGTTCCATCTGCCCCGGATGCTCAGTATGTGCGAGCGGATGATGGAAGAACTCTTGAACGGGCAGTAAGGAGGCGTCATGCCACACGCAGACGTTTTCATACAGATCAATCGGGAGTACTACCATTTGACCAGTGCGGAGAAAAAAATCGCGGATTACCTGCTGGCCAACCGGGAGGAGAGCCAGTTCATGTCCATTTCGGACCTGGCTGAGCAGGCGGAGGTGGCTGAGGCCACTGTTTCCCGGTTTTGCCGGAGGCTGGGCTATAAGGGCTACAGCGCGTTCAAGCTGGCCATGGCCAGCGCCAGCGTCCAGGGCGCCGGTACGATTTATTACGGCGAGGTGCAGAGCCTGGACAGTATGGGTGAGATGTGCCGGAAGGTGTGCGCCACGGATGTGGACGCCATTACCCAGACCCTGGCCCTTGTCCGGGCGGATATGCTGACCGCTGCGGTGGATATGCTGCTGGCTGCGGACAAGGTGCTGTGTATGGGGCAGGGCGGGTCTATGATCCTGGCCCAGGAGGCGGCTCACCTGTTCTCCACTGTGGTGCCCAACTGCTTTGCGATAGCCGACTCCCATACCCAGGTCATGAGGGCCGTCACGCTGACCCAGCGGGACGTGGTGTTGTATTTCTCCTATTCCGGCTCCACCAGGGAGCTGGTGGATGTGCTGAAGGTGGCAAAGAGGAGGGAAGCGGGGATCATCTTGGTCACGCGGTTCCCCAAGTCCCCCGGGGCGGCCTGCGCAGATGTGATACTGGAATGTGGGTCGCGGGAGACGCCGCTTCACCTGGGGTCCATTGCGGCCCTGATGGGCCAGCTCTATCTGGTGGATGTGCTGTTCAGCGAGATATGCCGCCGGAATGCGGAGGACTGTATGGAACGCCGCAGGCAGGTGGCCAGCGCACTGGCAGATCTGCATCTCTGAATAGGAAAAAGGCGTGCTGGAGAAACCGGCCGTGCTGAAAGGCCGCTTTCCAGAACCAAGAAAACAGAAATAATTTTTCAAACTGTATTGACAAATGCGTTGAGAAACTATACAATTTAGACAACGGCCCGGATTCATGCGGGCAGTAAATTATCATAAATGAGGAGGACTAAAGAATGAAAACGATTCGTAAAGCTCTCGCCTTGCTGCTGGCACTGTGCATGATTTTTGCACTGGCTGCCTGTGGCGGCGAAGACCAGCCCAGCAATGAGCCTTCCCAGCCCGATGATAGCAATGATCCCACCGGCAGCGACCTGACTGCCAACCTGACTCTGGCCCCCTACCCCGTGGGTAATATGAGCGATGAGGCCGTGATCAAAGCTCTGATTGCCGACTTCAACGCCGTCTATCCCAACGTTACCGTCAATGTGGTCTACCTGGACTACACCAACGGCGACCAGACCCTGAACGGCATGGTGGAAGGCGGTAACGCCCCCGACCTGATCTTTGAGGGTCCCGAGCGTCTGGTGGCCCAGTGGGGTGCCAGGGGCTA
>CATJRT010000371.1 GCA_949742895.1 uncultured Eubacteriales bacterium
AGATTGTAAAACTCATAGATGTCCGGGTTGGTGTGGCCGGTGGCGTCCATCTTGTTCACCGCCAGCACCACCGGCTTGCGGGAACGCTGGAGCATCCCGGCCACCTCCTGGTCGGCGGCGGTCATGCCCGTACGGATGTCGCACACAAACACGATCACCGTGGCCGAGGCGATGGCGATTTCCGCCTGCTCCCGCATGAAGGACAGGATCTGGTTGTCGGTCCCCGGCTCAATGCCGCCGGTGTCCACCAGGTCAAAGGTGCGGCCCCGCCACTCCGCCTCGGCGTACAGCCGGTCCCGTGTGACGCCTGGCGTATCCTCCACGATGGACAGCCGTTTCCCGGTAAGTTTATTGAACAGCATGGATTTGCCCACATTAGGGCGGCCAACGATGGCCACCAGCGGCTTTGCCATACAATCCCTCCTAATTCGTTTTCCACTATATCATCAGACCGCTTCCGGCCCGCGTAGACTTTTTCAATTTAATAGTATATCAAAAAGAGCAAAAAAAAGATAGCCCTTTCCGCAAAAAAAGCTGCCGCAGACGCGGCAGCTTTTCTTCGCTCTCTGTGTTCTGTCCGTCTCAGCTCTCCTCGGCGGCAGCGACCTGACGGCCATTGTAGGTCATACACTTCTTGCACACGCGGTGAGGCAGGGTGACGGTACCACACTTGGGGCAGGTGTTGATACCGGGGGTCTCCAGCTTCCACACGGAGCTGCGGCGCTTGTTCTTGCGCTGCTTGGATACTTTACTCTTTGGAACGGCCATTTTGACACCTCCTTATGGTCAATGTCCTTAGACATAGGCTTACATCTCGTCGCCCTTCTGTTCCAGAAGCTGGGCCAGCTTGGCCAGCCGTGGATCAATCTCCCTCTTGCAACGGCAGGACCCTGTATTCAGATCCACCCCACAGCCGGGGCAAATACCCCTGCAATCCTCGGAACAAAGGTTTTTTGTGTCCATTTCCAGGAGGAACACCTCTTGCATCAGCTCGTCCAGCTTCAGCTCGCCGCTACCGTCCACCAGCACAATGTCTCCGTTCTCCTCGTCCTCCAGCTCGAAAGCCAGCAGGGTCTCGTACTCCACCGTTTTCTCCCGTTCAAAGGGCCTGGCGCAGCGGTCGCAGAACAGGGACAGCACCGTGGCCAACCGGGCGGTGAGCAGCATCGCCCCGGCCATATTCCGTACCCTGCCCTCCACCTGAACGGGCCGCGCAAAGGGCTGCGCACCGTTCCACTCCAATCTGGAAAGCTCCATCTGAAAGGAAAAGGGTAAAACCGCGCCCGGCTCCTGGGCTAACTGCTTCAAATCCAGCTTCATGGTACACCTCGCATAATGGCACAGATGGTATTATACTAAAGAGAACCGTAGTTGTCAAACACTTTCTGTCTTTTTTCTGCACTTCCGGGCTTTTTCGTTTGTTTTGACCGTTCCTCCGGCGGAGCCTCACAGGGTTTCCTTCAAAATCCCCGATTCCGCCATGGATACCATGTCGTCCCCGGCCACGATGAAGTGGTCCACCAACTCGATTCCCGCCTCGCTCAGCAGCCGTTTCAGCCGCAGGGTGGTCTGCACGTCCGCATCGGACCACATCGCCACTCCGGACACGTGGTTGTGGGCCAGCGCCACTCGTGTGGCGTTGCTGGCCAAAGCAGCCTCCAGCACCTTGCGCACCGTAATCTGCACTGCGTTGGCCACACCCTCCCCCAACTTCCGGGTGGCAAGCACCTTATTCTTGCCGTCCATGCACACCAGGTAAGCCAGCTCGTCCCGTTTCCCGAAGAACAGCGGGCTGAGCAGCTCACGGAACTGCCAGGTACTGACGATCTGTCCGTCAAAGCTGGCACTCTCCTCCAAATACCGGGCGGAGACGGCAGGCACAAGCTGGAGTAGCAACGCCGTGTTCGGCCCTACGCCCTTCACCGCCAAAAGCTGGTCGTAGGTGGCATGAAACACTCCAGCCAGCGAACCAAAATGGTCCACCAGCCGGTGGGCCAGGGGGTTCACGTCCCGCTGGGGAATGGCAAAAAACAGCAGCAGCTCCAGCACCCTGTGGTCAGGCAGACCGCTGAGGCCACGGTCCAGGAATTCCGCTTTAGCCCGCTGGCGGTGCTGGGCGTGGATGTTTTTCTCGTTCTCCATGGCGATCCCCCTCGAATCACAGGACGCAGGACAAAGGCTTCAGCGTTGAGCCGCCTGATAAGCCTGATCCAGCAGAGGTTCAAACCGGAGGTAGTCCTCCCAGCCGCCCACAAACTCCAGAGGCAGGTCGCACAGGTCGTTGAGCACCCAGTTTACATAGTCTTTCCAATATTGACCGCCGCCGTAAATAGGACTCCACAAAGGGCAGAACCGCCGGACAGACGTCCTCGTCCCAGAACTTGCCGTCGCAGTATTTCAGAAAAAAGTCCACTCCCGGCAGCTCACCGGTCTTGACCTGCTTCAAAACCTGGGAGAGCTCCCGATGGATCTCCCCCTCAAAGCCCCGGCGGATGATCCATGTGAGGAAAAAACCGATGTGATTGCCGGCCCGCCGGGCAATCATGTCATGGTCGCCGCCGGTGAGGGCTCCGACATTTTTTTGATATGCCTGGCAGTAATTTTTCAGGGCCGCGTCATAGGTATGGTCCACACGGTCAAAGCACATGGCAAGGCTCCTCCATGTCACTTCGGGCCGTATTGGGCCAAGTAGTCCTCCATACACCCCAGCATGGCGCCGTCGATATACACCCTGCCGTCTACTTCCTTATTATAAAGGCAATCCATGATCTCCCGGATGGTGACGATGGGGTACACCCGGATGCCATAGTCCTCCCGCAGCTCGTCCAGGGTGGTGCAGTCCCGGGTGCCCCGCTCCATCCGGTCCACGCTGACGAACAGGGCGCACAGGTCCACGTCCGCCACGCTCTTAAACATCTCGATGGTCTCCCGCACGGCGGTACCGGCGGTAACTACGTCCTCGATGATGGCAATGCGGTCGCCGTCCTGGGGCTTGTATCCCACCATAGCTCCACCCTCGCCGTGGTCCTTGGCCTCCTTGCGGTTGAAGCAGTAGGGCAGGTCCCGCCCGTACTCCCGGTACAGGGACGACGCGGCGGACACCGCCAGGGGGATCCCCTTGTAGGCAGGGCCGAACAGCGCGTCGATGCCGCCGGGCATATGCTCCTGGATGCAGGCGGCATAGTAATCCCCCAGGCGAGACGCCTGAGCGCCGGTCTTATAATTGCCGGTATTGACAAAGTAAGGGGTCTTACGGCCCGACTTGGTGGTGAAATCTCCAAATGTGAGCACGCCGGACCGCACCATAAAGTAAATAAATTCCTCCCGGTAAGTCATTGATGGTCTCCTCTCTGTTTGTATAAGAAGCTGTACCAATAGCCGAAGTGTGCAGATGTGCGAGGCGAAATCGCTGCCAGCAAGGCAAAAAATCGCAGGAACACTTTGTGTATTTCAAGATTTTTAACACAGCTGGCGGTGATTTTGTCCGTGCAGATGCCGTGCTGAAGCAATTGGTACAGCTTCTAAAATTTATATTTGTAAAATTATATCATTTTTTTGTTTTTACTGCAAGAGATTTTCTTTTCGGAAACGTAATTTTTCCCTGTTCTA
>CATJRT010000372.1 GCA_949742895.1 uncultured Eubacteriales bacterium
CGGGAGTTGGATATGCTCCTGTCCACCGGCGAGCAGATTTCCTGCTCTCTGTGCGCCATGGCTATCGAGGCCATGGGCTATCCAGTAGTGTCCCTTACCGGCTGGCAGGCCGGGTTCAACACCAATTCCAGCTACGGCAATGCCCGCATCAAGCGGGTTAGGAGCGAGCGCATCCAGGCGGAGCTGGACAAACGGCGTATCGTTATTGTTACCGGCTTTCAGGGGCTAAACAAATATGACGATATCACGACCCTGGGCCGGGGCGGGTCGGACACATCGGCTGTGGCCATTGCTGCCTCCCTCAACGCTGACCTGTGTCAGATTTTCACCGATGTGGACGGCGTATACACCGCTGATCCCCGTCTGGTGCCCACCGCCCACAAGCTGGACGAGATCACCTATGACGAGATGCTGGAGCTGGCCACTTTGGGTGCTCAGGTGCTCCACAACCGTTCGGTGGAAATGGCCAAGCGTTATAACGTCAATTTGGAGGTTCTCTCCAGCTTTTCCGGCAAGCCGGGCACGAAAGTCAAGGAGGTAGTCAAGACCATGGAAAAATCCCACATCAGCGGCGTTGCAAAGGATAAGGATATCGCCCGTCTGGCCTTGGTGGGCCTGGAAGATACCCCGGGCATCGCCTATAAAATTTTTTCCCTGCTGGCCAAAAATAATGTAAATGTGGATATCATCCGTCAATCTATCGGTCGTAGCGAGACCAAGGACATTAGCTTCACCGTGGCCAAAAAAGACATGGAGCTGGCCCGGCAGATGCTGGAGCAGAACCGGGACCGCATCCATTTCGACCGTATCGATGTGTCGGACAACATTGCCAAGGTGTCCATCGTGGGTGCAGGCATGATCAATAACCCTGGTGTGGCTGCAGCCATGTTCGAGGCGCTGTTTAATGCGGGCATCAACATCAACATGATTTCTACCAGCGAGATTAAGGTGTCTGTACTGGTCCACATCAGTGATGCGGACCGGGCGGTGCGGGTCATACACGACCGATTTTATGATGAATTTAACGGTGCGCAGTAAATTCAGGCAAGACAGTTGGCTCTGCATGGGTGCGGTCGCGTTTATGCCCAGAAAGCCCTGATGGGTGGCGGATTCTGGGGACGAATTCTGTGAAAAAATGCTTGCAAATCCCGGAAAACTGTGGTACACTGTTTCAGTCTTAAAAAAGGGCGGTCCTCTGCGCAGCCAATGGGCATAGATGCACGAACGCCTGATATTAGGAGGAATATAAAATGGACCTGTTGCATCAATTCAGTGAGAAGTACATGAAGGGCGAAGCTCCTTCCGTCAACGTGGGCGACACCGTTCGCGTTCACATCCGCGTCAAGGAAGGCAACCGTGAGCGTATCCAGGTGTTCGAGGGTACTGTCATCGCAAAAAAACACGGTGGTGTTGAGGAGAGCTTTACCGTTCGCCGCATTTCCTACGGCGTTGGAGTGGAAAAAGTGTTCCCCCTGCATGCCCCCACCATCGAAAAGGTGGAAACCATCCGTCGGGGCAAGGTTCGTCGGGCCAAGCTGTACTATCTGCGTGACCGTGTGGGTAAAGCCGCTAAGGTCAAAGAGGATCTTTGAGCTGAAAATAAAAAGGGAGCGGGGGACCGCTCCTTTTTTATTTATCGTTTAGCGCATAGCCTGATAGTACGATGCAAAAAGATAAATATATAGTAATCTTTTTTGCAGTACTCCCTTTTCAAACCGGGATTTTTTTCGTATAATATCAGGATAGTCTAATGGTATGAAGTCAAGAGATGGTAACAGTAAAAATTTTAGGAAAAAGCAATTGAACCAGCGGGATAGAGGGAAAAAGGCAACACCAACCCAGGCCCTGTCCCTGTGAATTTTTGAAACAGGGCCTGTTCGTCAGAGCAGCAAACAGCTTGCTCAGCCTTCCGGCGGGATATACAGGCGGTTGTTCATCAGCAGCCGATAGACCAACCGAACCAGTTTTCTGGCAGTTAAAGCGAGTGCGCGTTTATGCTGGAACGGATTAACCTCCTTGAATTTGAGGTCATAGTAGCGCCGAAACTCAGAGTCGCATCTTCTCACAGAGTTGGCGGCTTCCAGCAGGTAGTAGCGGAGATAGCGGTTTCCGGACTTGATAAGCTTGGTGTGTTGGGCCTCGAAGTCGCCGGACTGGTGCTGCGTCCAGACAAGACCAGCGTATTTGGCAACGGAAGCCTGGGAGTTGAAGCGGCGGATGTCACCGATTTCGGCGATGATACCAGCGGAGTAGACCTTGCCGATGCCGGGGATGGAACTCAGCGTGTTTGGGATGGTCCAAAACTGCTGCTCAATGGCTTTGTCCAAAACCTTGATTTGTTTTTCCAGGGCGCGCATGGTGGCAATGCAAACAGCCATCGCCTGATTCACAGAGTTGTTTATAGTGACAGGCAGGCGATAGGAGTTTCTGGCAGCGGCTTGGATGGCCTTTGCTTTTGCTGCCGGGTCTGCGAAGTTGCGCCCGGTCTCATCAATGAACCTGGTCAGTTCATCCAGATCGGCGTATGCCAGCTCGTCCACCGTTTCAAAACGCTCCATGAGGGCGATGGTGGTCGCGCTGGAGTTGGCAATGTTC
>CATJRT010000373.1 GCA_949742895.1 uncultured Eubacteriales bacterium
CACGGTGCTGGGGACCCGGACCTATGCTGTGTCCAGCGTGGAGAAGGTCAGCGTCAACGATTCCAGCGGCACCGCCCCCACCACGGATAACCGGGTGACACTCTACACCTGTGTAATGAATCAGCCTGAGTACCGCTGGAAGGTCACGGCGGTACAAAAGTGATTGCGCTGTTCCCCGATTCCCCGCCGCTGTCTGCCGATTGTGTTCGACTTTTGCCCTCCATCGTGGTATGGTTTGGTTTGCAAAAGGGCCAAAAACGCTGTGAAAATGGAGGTATCTAAGATGAAATGGAAATGCAGGCAGTTTGCTGCGGGTATGCTGTGCGGCGCGGTGCTCTTTGGCGGAGTCAACGCCTATGCTGCCGGGGTATTGGCGGAGCGGAGCAGCCACAAGGTCACTGTGGATGGTGTCCCCGTGGCGGTGGAGGCGTACAACATCAACGGCAGCAACTACTTCCAGCTCCGGGACTTGGCGCGGCTGCTGGATGTGAGCGTGGAGTGGAACAGCGCCACACGGACGGTGGAGATCTCCACCGAGGGCGGGTATACGGAGGGACAGCCGGTGCTAACACCTCCCAAGCTCTCTACTGGAAATGCTGGCGAGGACCTGTATGATGTCCGGGTGGAGATTGTGGAGCGCACCAACGACTTGCGGCGGCAGAATGGCGTCCCCGCCCTCGCCCTGGACGACGACCTTATGGCCGCCGCCCAGGTCCGGGCGGAGGAAGCCGCAGCTACCCTGTCCTATCGCCATGAGCGGCCGGACGGCTCCAGGATTGATACGGTGGTGTTTCACACAGGTACCCTGCTCATGGGCGAAAACATGGGGATGAAGGACTACAGGGCCTTACATGATCCTGCGGAACTGGCACAGATACAGGTGGATTCCTGGAACAGCTCCCAGGGACATCACGACAATATGCTGCGCACAAAGTATCACTCCACAGGGGTCGGAATCGCACAGGACCGATACGGTATGTACTACGTCGTACAGGTATTTACCCTCGGGGATTATACCATTACCGGGATAGACGAACCCATGATCCCTTAAATTACTCTCGAAAACAGGGACGCGGCCGGGAAACTGGCCGCGGCCCTGTTTTTTTCACAATTATTCGACGCAGGAGGATCACTATGAAAAAAGGACGATTTTTGTCCCTTTTGCTGGCAATAGTCCTTATCATTGGGCTATTGCCGCTGAACGCTCTTGCCGCGTCCAGTACAGGAAGCGGCATCAGTGTGACCACCAACCCCAACCACTTCATCCGCCGTGTGAACCACCACGGCAGCGAGTACACCTACAAGCCGCCTCTGGTGGACGGCAAGTGGGGCTACTGCGTGGACTTCGGCTTCTCGTATAACAGCGAGGATGCCGGTTTCCGCAGCAGCTACAGCTGGACCCATGCTACCGGCGCGGAGGCGGAGGACCTGCTGGACCGGGCTCTGCTCATCTCCGGCATGGACCACTTCTCGCCGGAGGTGGTGGAGAACGCCAAGTGGCTTATGTCCTACATCAATCAGCACTACACCCTCGCGGACAACGAGTTGGGCGCGTGGCTGATGTGTGTCCAGACCTACCTCTGGGATAATATGGAGCGGAAAGCCTACGGCGATACCGCCGATGCGGGCAGCAATGTGGATGATGGCGGCTATGCCGATGTCAGCCGCTATGAGCGGTATAAGGAGCTCTATACCTGGCTGCTGACGTTGAAAGCGGAGGAGGACCAGGATTTACAGCGGCAAGTGGACGATTATGCGGCCCGCGGCATTGACGCCCATATCGCCGTTGATCCTGACAGCCAATGGGCGGTCTATGCCACCTCCAGTATTAGCGGACGGCAGGGATTCTTCAATTACAATGAGAAAAGAATTGTCGTCGGTGGAGACATCCCCGAGGACCCGGATGAGCCGGACGATCCTCCTTCTGGTGAGGATGGTGTCGTTACCATCACGAAGCGGGACAGCAAGACCAATGCGCCGCTGGCTGGGGCCACCTACCGCATTGAGGGCATCGACCAAGCCTACGACAACTCCGTCACCACCGGCCGGAATGGGGTCGCTGTCGTGGAGGGCCTGTACAGCGGCAGCTTCCGCATTTATGAGGAGAACCCGCCGGAGGGGCACCTCCCCAGTGACGAGGTGCAGACCATCCACTACGACGGTGAGCGGTCTATCAACGTCACCTTCTGCAATGACCCTCTGGCAGCTATTGAAATCCAGAAGCAGGACGCGGATACCGGAGACGGCCTCTCTGCCGTATTTGACGTGTTCAAGGATACAAAGCACATCGACACGATCCGGGTGGATGGCAGCTATACGCTGTCCGGGCTTTCTGAGGGGACGTATACCTTCGTGGAGGTGGCCTGTCCGGGGAACTACATTCTGGACCCCACTCCCCATTCCATCCACGTGGACCCCAGTGGTAGCCACACGGTAACCTACGACCTTATCATCACCAACACCAAGAAGCCCGGTCTGGAGATCCTCAAGGTTGACCGGACCACCAACCGGCCCCTGCCCGATGTAACCTTTGCGGTCTACCGGGATACGGAGCTGTATGACCAGTTCACCACGGATGAGAATGGCCGGATCTATATAGATAATCTCCTCCCCGGCACCTATGTGGCCCAGGAGATCTCCTCGGATGACGCCCACGTGGTGAACAGCACGCCCCAGCAGGTTGAGATTAAGGCGGGGGACAGCGTCAAGACCCTGGTGTTCTTCAACAGCCTCAAGCCGGGGATTCATCTGGTGAAGGTGGACAGTATTACCATGAAGTCCCTTCCCAATGTCCGCTTTGAGTTCAAGCTGGTGGGCGGCAGCTACCGGCAGGAGTTCACCACGGACATCAATGGCGAGATCGACCTCAGCAAGCTGACCCCCGGCGCCTATGAGGTGCGGGAGCTGGAGGCCCCGGAGGGGTATCTGGCGGACGATGCTGTTCGCATCATTCAAATGAACCCGGACGAGAACGCCAGCTTCGTGTTCACCAACACGCCCAAGCCCGCGCTGCGGATTGTCAAGACCAGCTCGGACGGCTCCCGGCTGGGCGGCGTACATTTCAGGATTGCCAGGATTGAGGACGGCAGCCACTACCTGGACCGTATCACAGACGATAAGGGTGAGATCAACATCCCCAAGCTGGAGCCGGGGATGTACTCGGTCAAAGAAACCGCCACGGTGGCCGACCACATCATCGACCTGCGGGAGTACCACGTGGAGCTGTTCCCCGGCCAGACCTCCACGCTGACCATTGAGAACCAGAAGCGCCCCAACCTTATCGTCTGCAAAAAGGACGCGGACACTGGGGAGCCCATCCCCAACACCGTTTTTCTGGTGAAAGCGGCGGATGGGCATAGTGTGGATGAGATCAAGACGGACTCTACCGGCAAGGCCGTCCTGTCCAACCTGCTGCCGGGAGTGTACGAGGTGAGTGAGAAATCCGTCCCCGCCCCCTGGCTCATGGACGCTCCCAGCCAGCTTGTGACGCTCTACCCCAACCGCGACCACACCATCTATTTTGAGAACCACAAGAAGCCGACCCTGACGGTGAACAAGGTGGACAGCATCACCGGCAGTCCCATCAAGGGGGCTAAATTTGAG
>CATJRT010000374.1 GCA_949742895.1 uncultured Eubacteriales bacterium
CATTCCCGGCTGAAGGGCCATGCCCCGCTCCAGGGGCACGAAGCCTGCGGCCTGGGCCAACTCCACTGTATAGTCCACACAGGTGCGCTCCGTTTTGCCCCGGTCCAGGAAGGTCTTGTAGCCCTCGCAGTAGTCGAAAATGGCCTGCTCCGTGGACGCATCCACCACATCCCAGCCGTTTTTCTTCTGGTTCAGCAACGCCTCCCGGAGCTGCTGCCCAGCCGTTTTTTCTTCCATGTTCATGTCCTCCTTTGAAATCAATGAAGAAAACAGCGCCCGCGCCTGCGCCTCCAGCGCCTCCCGGCTACCGTCGTTGTGCAGGACGTGATCGCAGTGCTGTTCAAAATATGCCCCGGGCTTCTGTGCGGATATCCGCTTCCGGGCGTACTCCTCCGAGATGCCCTCCCGGGCCATGATGCGGCCCACCCGGACCTCCTCCGGCGCGGTGACCGCCACCGTGACGCCGCACCGTCCGCCCAGCCCGCTCTCCAGCAGGGCGATAGCGTCCAGCGCGATGGCGGGACGGCCCCCCTTCTCCGCATGGGAGATAAGCTGCTCCACCTCCGCAGCGATGTATCGGTGGGTGACAGCGTTCAGAGCGGCCAAGGCTTCCGGGTCCTCAAATACAATAGCACCAAGCGCCTTCCGGCGCAAGCCCCCATTTTCATCAAATATCTCCCCGCCAAAGCGGCCTTTCAGCTCATTTCGCATAGGAAGACAGGTTTGAAGCAGCTCGTGGTACACCGCGTCGCAGTCCACGACGGCCCCGCCCAGCTCCCGCAAAACATTCAGCACGGTGGTCTTGCCCGCCCCGGTCGGCCCGGTGATGCCGATGACGGTCATCCGTCCACCTCCCGGCCCAAAACCCGTTCAATGTCCTCCCGGCCCAGCCCGCCCTGCCGCAGGATGCGGTACGGGGCGGCGGTCAGGTCGAGGATGGTGGACTCCACCCCCACGGTGCAGGACCCGCCGTCCAGCACCGCGGCGATGCGCCCACCCAATTGGGCCAGCACCTCGTCCGCGCTCCTGGGGCTGGACCGTCCCGACAGGTTGGCGGAGGGACAGGCCAAGGGTCGGCCCAGCGCCCGTATGACCGCCAGCGTGGCGGGATGGTCGGGACAGCGCACCCCCTGTGTGGCTCCCCCGGCGGGGACGATGGGGGGCAGCGTCCCGTTCCCCCACAGGATCATGGTCAGCGGCCCCGGCCAGAAGGCCTCCGCCAGCCTGTACGCATCCGCCGGGATGTCCCGGCAAATGCCCTCCACCATGGCCATGCCGTCCACCAGGACGTTCAGCGGCTTGGTCTTGGGGCGGCCCTTGGCGTCGTAGTTGGCCTGGACAGCGCGGGCCCGGGTGGCGTCGGCGGCAAGGCCATACACCGTCTCGGTGGGCAGGGCCACAAGACGGCCCTGCCGAAGCAGGGATGCGGCCTGTTGGATATCACCGCTTGTCAGGTGCTGGGTGTTCACGTTTTTTCCCCCGCTTTCTGAGTTTGATCGTGGAACGGATGGCCAGTATCAGTGTGACGAGGAGCGGGACGCCAAACAGCACCATGAAAACCCTGGCCTCCCAAAAACTCTCCGCCAGGCGCAGGTTATGTCCCGCTGCTTCATCGTAGCCGTAGTGGATCACGTCCGGCAGGAGCTCCATAAGCCACAGAAACACTGTCGCTTCCAAAAACGCGAAAAATGCCGCCGCCATCCATGCCGCCACACAGCCCACAGACGGCACGGCGGACATCTTCCTGTTCACTTGCCTCTGCTGATCAAGACCAGGGGACAGCAGCTCCTCCGGGTGTTCGATGACGTAGTCCGCCCCGGCGTCCTCCAGCTCCGCCCGGTCCCGGAAGCCCCACAGCACGCCCACCACGGTCAGCCCGCCGTTCTTCCCCGTGCGCACATCCACGTCGCTGTCCCCCACAAACAGGGTGGTCTCCGGCCTGGCCCCCAGCTTCTCCATCATGGCGCGGAGCAGAGTGGGATCGGGCTTCAGCGGCACACCGGGCAGCGCCCCCTGCACGTATTCAAACACGCCGGGGAAGTAGTGCTCCACCACCGGTCCCGCCAGGGCGTGGGCCTTGTTGGACAGCACCGCCATGCGCACACCCTGCCCCTTCAGCGCTGCCAGAACCTCCGGCACGCCGGGGTAGGGGGCGGTCTTGTCCTCCTTGTGCGCATCGTAGTAAGCGGAGAACTCCGCCAGCGCCCCGGCCAGCCCGCTCTCCCCCAGCCCATTCGGGGCAAAGCGCTCTACCAGCTTTGGGATGCCGTTGCCTACCATATGCTTGAATTCGTCCACCGTGTGGGTGGGCCAGCCATGGGTGGCGCAGACGTGATTGCCCGCATCGGTCAGGTCATCGATGGTGTTCAGCAGAGTGCCGTCCAGGTCAAAAATGATATGCGTATACATGGCCTCAGCTTCTCTCCGCTAATTGTTCCGCCTGTCTGGCGGTGGTCAGCGCGTCGATGATATC
>CATJRT010000375.1 GCA_949742895.1 uncultured Eubacteriales bacterium
AAGCAGCTCAACATCAGCCCCCACCAGCTTTCCTACGTCACCCACTCCGGCGAGGGCGAGGGGCTGCTGTTCTATGGCAACGTCATCCTGCCCTTCATCGACCGTTTCCCGAAGGACACGGAGCTGTACCGCATTATGACGACCCGCTTGAGCGAGATCGTCACGGAGGGCGGCGCATGAGCGGAGATGCCTGCACAAAACAGGATTTGAGAGTGATGCAGGCGTGGCCGCTGGAGCGAAAGCTAGAAGTCACGCAGGCAAAAATACGGGAGTGGTATGAGCATTATGGCGGCAAGGTCTTTGTTTCCTTCTCCGGGGGCAAAGACTCCACCGTATTACTGGACTTGGTGCGGGGCCTCTATCCTGACGTGCCTGCCGCCTATGCGGATACTGGCATGGAGTACCCGGAAATCCAGGATTTTGTACGCTCTGTCCCTAATGTGGAATGGCTGCAACCGGCAATCCCCTTCACTGAGGTTATTGAGCAGTATGGATACCCAGTCATATCAAAAGATGTGGCAAAGCGTATCTACTACGCCAGAAAGGGCAGCAAGTGGGCCATCAGTCAGCTGAACGGTTTCAATTCGGATGGAAGTCCCTCTTGGTATAATCAGCGGTACATGAAGTGGCGTTTCCTTTTGGAGGCGCCATTTCCTATTGCGGAATACTGCTGCGGCGCTATGAAAACCAGACCCCTTCACAAATACGCCCGTCAAACTGGCAGGGCGGTTATCATGGGGACCATGGCGTGTGAGAGCTTGCGGCGGGAGGGAGGGGTTCTGAAAACCGGCTGCAACGCCTACAACATCAAGAAACCGGCCTGCAAGCCACTGTCCTTCTGGACGGAACAGGACGCCCTTCAATATCTGCGTATGACTGGTATCCCCTATGCTTCCATCTATGGGGACATTGTGGAGCAGGGCGGCAAGCTCGTTACCACCGGGGCGCAACGCACTGGCTGTATGTTCTGTATGTTTGGCCTCCACTTAGAAAAGCAACCGAACCGCTTTCAGCGTATGGCCCTGACCCACCCCAAACAGCACGCTTTCTGTGTCAACACTCTGGGCTGCGGAAAGGTGCTGGACTACATCGGCGTTCCCTATCAACCTCTGACTGACGAAAGGAGTATATGACTATGGACAACGAAATCTATCTCATTCACCTGGACGATTATCTGAACCACATTGACGGCAAGCTGGAGATGTACGAACTGCTGCTGGAGCTGGTGCGGTCTGTGCGGAGCGATCTGGAGGCCGGGGAAACGGCTCAGGCGGTGCGGACGTTGTGCGCCTACGAGCAGCAGGCCCACGAGGTGTATGAGGACTGGAACATCCCCGACACCTACGCCGGGAGCGGCGACCCGGACGATCTGGCCCAGTTGATGGAGGATGAGCTGCTGCCTGCCGGTGACGAGGATACCAGCGAGGACTATGAGAAGTCTGCCGCCGGTCGCCTCCTGCGGGCTGTGGGCCAGCTGACCGAGAGTACCCGCAGCATCCTGGCGGTTGCCAATGAGATCATAGAGTTTGAGGAAGAAATCGACCGTCTCCTGTCGGACGGCGAAAAGCCGGAGAACGACTGCGCTGACTGAAACCGGCCCCATTCCAATGCAGGAGGTGAATTATGGACACATTGCAGAACAATGAAAAAATTGTCCAGCTCCTTGCCCAGCTGATGCAGAACGGGCAGAAGGAGCAGGCGGCGGACATCCGGCAGTTGTGCAGCTATGTGGACAGTTTGGAAAAACAGTATGCGTCCGTTTTGACGGAATTGCAGGGCATCAAGGAGCAGCTTGCCGAGGCCACGGCGCAAAAGCGTCCGTTCAAGGTTCAGGTTTCTGATGCTGTCCAGGCAGCGGCGGCTAGGTTGGAAGATGTTCGCAGTCAGCTCCCCAGTATAAAGGAGGACCTTGCAATTTGGGCTGAAACGACCGCAAAAGATATCAAGCATATGGGCGTTTCCGCCTTGGACAGCGCGGTGTCTTTCCTGGGTATCCGGCAGATATTAGAGAATATCCGGGATGCTCTGCAATCTGCTCTCAAAAACATCCAATCCGCAATCACTCAGGTAGAAACGGTTGGAAAGGAACTGCGGGACGCCGGAAGCCATCTGGTAAACGCAGGCCGCGCCGCTATGGGCAAGGACATCCAGACAAAGGACGTGACCCAGGAGGGCCATTTTCAAGCCGTTGTCCTGGCCCCCATGCGTGGAACCAGGGTGGTACTCTCCGGCATGAACCGCACAGCTGACGCCGCTATTTCCAGCGTAAACCGTCTGGAACGTGCAGCGGAGCAGACCAGGGGAAAACGGGAGCGGCCCTCCGTCCGGAAAAAGCTGGAACAGAAAAAGGAGATTGTGGCCCAGACCCCACCCGGTTCTCCACCACTGGAAAAAAAGAAATCTGAGGTCACGTTATGAGCCGGAAGAAATCTTCCCGCCTCCAGTTCACCGATGCCGAGCAGGATGGGGGCCGTCTGAAGGAGCATGACCGGGCCAAAGAGCGAGCGGCAGACCGGGCGGCGATGCGGAAGGACGCACCGCCGCCCAAGAACCGAAAAAAGCTGAAACGCCGCATGATCGACCAGAAATCCGGCGGTGCCAGGAAGAAAAAGGGCAAATCTGCCGGCCAGAAAACAGACCAGAAAACCGCCAAAACTGCGGGCCAGCTGCAATTCGAGGAAAACAGGGCCAAACCGCCCTCCAAACTGTCTCATGCGGTGAAAGACGCTCCTGTGCTGGCCCTATCCGGCAAACTGCACCACGAGGTCAGCGAGGCGGAGGATGATAATACCGGTGTGGAGAGCGCCCACCGGCTGGAGCAGACCGCCGAGGCCGGTGTTCATCTGACGGAGCGTTCCCGCCGCGCCCATAAGCTGCGGGAGTACCGGACGGCGGAACGGGCAGAAATTAACGCTCTCTATCAGCAGTTCCTTCGGGACAATCCAGAGCTGGGCAGCAATCCTCTGTCACGCTGGCAGCAGAAACAGGCCATCAAAAAGCAGTACGCCGCCGCAAAGCGTTCCGGACAGAGGGCTGGTGAAGCCGCAAGCGCCACATCCACCATAGCGGAACGGATATCGGACACGCTGAAAGGTGCAACAGAAACAAGCAAACAGGCCGGTGCGTTTATCATGCGCCATAAGAAAGGTTTTCTTGTTATTATCGGTCTGTTCCTCATTCTGGTGATGTTCCTTAACATGATGTCCTCCTGTTCTGTACTGGCTCAGGCCATTTTGGGCAGCGGCGCAGGCGGCACTTACCCCTGTGAGGATGCGGATATGCTGGGGGCTGAGGCGGACTATGCCGCATTGGAGGCCGCTCTGCAAAATGAGGTGGATAACTACCCCAGCTATCACCCCGGCTATGATGAGTACCGTTATGACTTGGACAGCATTGGGCATGACCCCTATGTGCTGATCTCCATTCTCACCGCCTACCATCAGGGAACATGGACCAGGGGCGAAGTACAGGGGACGCTGCAAATGCTTTTTGACCGGCAGTACACCCTCACTCAGACAGTGGATGTGGAGGTTCGGTATTATTCAACAGATGACGGCGATATCCCTTATAACTACTACATCTGCAAC
>CATJRT010000376.1 GCA_949742895.1 uncultured Eubacteriales bacterium
GCCTCCCGCAGCGCGTCGATGATGCCCTGGCTGGCCCCCCGGCTGCCATAGGGACCGAAATACCGGGCGCTGTCGTCCGCCGCCTTGGAAGCCAGAGAAAATCTGGGGTACTTCTCCGCTGACAGCCGGATATAGGGGTAGCCCTTGCTGTCCTTGAGCAGGATATTATACCGGGGCTGGTGGCGCTTGATGAGGGCGCACTCCAGCACCAGGGCCTCGAATTCGGACTGGACCACGATGACGTCGAAGTGGTGGATCTGGCTGACCATGGCCCGTGTTTTCTCGTTGTGTCGAGATTGGTCCTGGAAATACTGGCTGACGCGGTTTTTCAACGCCTTGGCCTTGCCCACGAAGATGACCTCGCTGGCGGCGTTCTGCATGATGTAAACACCGGGCTTCAGGGGCAAGGAGTGGGCCTTGTCCCGCAGCTCTTCAAATGTCAACGGTCCCACCTCCCGGGTGCTCAGCATTCCTTCGCTGTTACGCTTCGCAGGCGGCTGACCACTTGGTCGCTTTCGCTGCGATTCGGATAAAAAACGGATCTGCCCCGCAAATCCCGGTTTTTTATTCCACACTCCGCTCCAAGCTCCCTCGCAGCCGCCGACTCAGCGCTCCTTACAAAAAAAGCGCCGCTCCCGCGGCGCTTTTCATGATCGTTGGGGTTTACTGCTCGGAAAAGTCAGAGTTAATCAGTTCCACCAGAGCATTGATGGCGGCTTCCTCGTCGGGGCCGTCGGCAATGAGGTTGATGGAAGTGCCTTTCACGATGCCCAGAGAAAGAACGCCCAACAGGCTCTTGGCATTGACGCGGCGGTCGTCCTTTTCCACCCAGACGGAGCACTTGAATTCATTCGCCTTCTGAATAAAAAATGTAGCCGGACGGGCGTGCAGACCAACCTGGTTGCTGACCGTAGTCTCTTTCATAAACATGAATGATTCCCTCCATAATCTCGGTTTGGAGCCTTCCGCTCCCCCACCTTACCCGAATCTTCTGCCCTCTTAGAATATCAAATTTGTCACTTATCGTCAATAGCAATTTAACCAAATTCTGCAGCCTGGTTTGCGGTAAACCATGAACATTTCCGTCATCCCGCCAATTTTCCCGGAAATCCGGCCTATTTCAGCGTCACCACTGTCACCCCGTCTTCTCCCTCCCCGTACACACCAGGGCGGAACTCCTTCACATACCGGCTTCGCTTGAGGTGCTCCCGCACCGCCTTGCGCAGCGCCCCGGTGCCCTTTCCGTGGATGATGGTCACCGTCTCCAGCTTGCCCATCAGAGCGTTGTCCAAGAACAGGTCCACCTCTGCCAGGGCCTCGCCGGACATCATACCCCGCAGATCCAGCTCCGCCTTCGCCGCAGCCGCCCGGAAGGTCCGGGCCACGGCAGCGGAGCGCTGCTTGTCCTTCGCGCTCTGCTTCTTCCGGGCTGTCACATCCTCCAGCACCCGTACCTCGCTCTGCTTGGCCTTCAGCTTCAAGATACCCGCCTGAAGCTGGAGGGTGCCGTCCCTGTTGACGGCCACCACCTCCGCCTGGGCACCCATCTTCAACAGCTCCACCGTATCGCCCATCACCGCGTCGCGGATGGGGGGCGGGGGCGGCAGGTCCTCCTTTTTCACGCCCAGGGCATCCTCTGCTTCGTTGAGCTTCCGGCGCACGTCTGCCCGCTGCTCGTTGTCGTCCACCCACTCACGGGCCTGCTCCTGGCGGCGGCGCATCTCGTTGAGCTCCCTAAAGGTCTGGTCGGCGGCATCCCGGGCCTGCTCGATGATGGCCCTGGCCTCCGCCTGGGCCTTTTCAGTGGCTTTTCTGCGCTCCTCCTCGATCTTGGCCCGGTATTCCTCCGCCTTGGCCCGGTCCTCCTCCATCTCCCGGCGCAGCTGGGCCGCTTTCTCCTTCTCCTTCTCCATGGCCTGGCGCTGGAGGTCAAGCTGGCTCAACACATCCTCAAAACGCACATTCTCTGCGTCGATCCGGTCCGCCGCCCGCTGGATGATGTAGTCGGGCAGACCCAGCCGACGGGAGATGGCGAAGGCGTTGGACTTGCCGGGAATGCCGGTGAGCACCCGGTAGGTGGGCGCCAACGTCTCCACATCGAACTCGCAGGAGGCGTTCTCCACCCCAGAGGTGGTCATAGCGTACACCTTCAGCTCGGCATAGTGGGTGGTGGCGGCCACGTTCGCGCCCAGCCCCCGGGCGGATTCGATGATGGCGGCGGCCAAGGCCGCGCCCTCCACCGGGTCGGTACCCGCCCCCAGCTCGTCGAAGAGGATGAGCGTTTCATCGTCTGCCTGCTGAAGGATCTCCACGATGTTCTTCATATGGGAAGAGAAGGTGGACAGGGACTGGTCGATGGACTGCTCGTCGCCGATGTCCGCCAGCACGGCGGAGCACGGTCGGATGGTGGATCCGTCGGCGGCAGGTATGTGCAGGCCGCACTGGGCCATGAGGGTGAGCAGGCCCA
>CATJRT010000377.1 GCA_949742895.1 uncultured Eubacteriales bacterium
ACGCCCTGATCAGCTGGACCAGCAACCTCTGCACCAAGAACGGAGCCGCCGGGCAGCTCACCACCTTCCACGTGCGGGTGACCTATCAGCAGGAGGGCGAGACAAAGGAGGCCGTCCTGCCGGCGGAGCTTGCCGCGCTGACCACCGAAGCGCCCGGCCAGACCATCTCCTCCGTCACCATCCCTTGGGCGGACGTCCTGAGCGGCATCTATAAAGCCGGCGCCCGCAGCGCCGCGGTGGAGATCTGGAGCGAGTACGGCGGGAAGAAGTACGGCACCTACTACGACGAGCAGCAGGTGAAGCAGTCCGACACGGCCACCGCCGTCATCAACATGACCGCCCAGCCCGCCAGCGTCCGGCTGGCCGAGCCGGCGGGCGGCCTCTACCAGACCGACAGTGGCAGCGGGAAGGACATCACCCTGACCTGGACCGTGCCCCACTTGGACACCACCGAGAGCGGCGGCGGCAGGTTCGAGCTGTACATCGCCGGCGGCGGGCTGGATAAGCCCATTGTGAAAACAGCCCTGAATGACAACAGCGGCGGGCAGGGCGTAGTCACCCAGAGCGGCGAGACTTACTCCTATACCCTGAATGTCCCCGCCGTGGATCTCAGCGGCGATGACCCCGCCCGCTACCGGGACAGCTATTCCATCACCGTCAAGGCGAAAAACAGCGCCGAATCCACCTGGGCCTACGACAGCTATGTGCTGTATGTCTACTCCGATGAGGCCCTGCGGCTCCTCTTGGACGGCGCGGACGCGGGGAGCAGCGTCACCATGTCCAACGTGGACAAAATCGCCGGCCTGTGGAAAGACGGCGGCTCCGAGGCCATCGTGGCCCTCCAGCGGGATATCGCGCTGAAAAACGTTATCTCCATCAACTACGGGGAGCACGCTTGGGCGGAGCTGGCCGATCAGATCGCTTGGAACTCCAGCAAGAGCGATGTGGCCACCGTCAACTACCAGCAGGGGACACTGTATGAGAACATCGAAAACTTCTCCTACACCTCCTACCGCCCCTCCACCGATTTCATCCTCTCCGGCCTGAATGACGGCTCTACCACCATCACCGCCAAGCACGTCAAGACGGGCATCACCGACAGTGTGACGGTAAACGTGGAGACCCTGCGGGATCAGCTGTATCTGTTCCAGTGCTATCCCAAGGCGGCCACCACCCTGACTTATGAGGTCTACACCAACGCGGACCACACCGCCACCGAGCAGATGACCTTGGACACCAACGACAACGGCGAGGCGGCCATCTACGCCCCCCACGGCATCGCCGGGGATGTGTACTGCATGTCCAAGGTGTCGGAGAGCAACGAGAAGGTCACCTATCTGGGTACCATCTATAACCGCGGCCTAGTGTCCTCCGAGGCGGACTCCACCAAGTTGCAGCTCTACCCGGTAAACACCCTCCGGCTGCGCCGGGCGGCTCAGGCGGAGATCTACCTGAAAAACCCGGACGGCACGCCCTACCAGGGACAGGTCACCTTCCGTGGCGGCGTGTACCGCCAGGGGGAGTACTGCGATCTGAACACCGTGCAGTTCGGCCTGCAAAATAAGGGGCGGGACCAGTGGAAACTGGGCAATGAGCCCCAGACCGTCCCCACCGGCGCGGACGGCCGCCTGCTGGTGACCATGGACCTGATGCAGTTCCAGACCAGCGAGGAGCAGAAGGAGGTGCAGGCGGGAGAAAAGCTCTACTACCTGTTCCAGCTGGAGTATGGCGACGGGAGCGACGCGGCGTGCTACCCCCTGTTCCTGCGTGTGGATGCTGCGCTGAACTTGGACGATATCGCCGCCAGCGGCGACAGCATCGTGGCTTGGGAGGAAAACGACAGCGGGACCGTGAGGCCGACCAAGAGGCCCTTCATCGCCCAGCAGACGCTGAAATACAGCGCCAGTGCCAACGCCAACGTGGCCGATGTCCGCAAGAGCACCGGCGGCGTGGGCCCCAGCGCCACCTTCCCCAAGGCGTGGGTCACCACCTCTGTTATGTGGTGGGGTGATGGGCACGCCGCGGACGAGGGGCGGGTAAACTCCGTCCTGCTCCAGGATACCACCGGCAAGACACCGGACTGCCAGACCAGCAAGATCGTCACCTACCCCTTCACCGACGTAATATTCACCGAGAATGTGATGGCCTTGGACAATGCCGCCATGAATCACTGGGGCATCGGTTCCGGGGGGAGCCGGAGTATGCGGGCTGTCCTCAGCGAGGATGGGGAAACCGCCGGCCGCACCATAAGTCTGCCCTTTAAGATCGTCAACATGATCGGCGTCGAGAAGGCGGAGGACTCCAAAAACCTCCCCGAGGCCATAGACGACGTCAAGAACGGCCTCACCGTCAGCGCCGGGGACAAGATGGACTTGGGTGACAAGCTGATCCAAAGCGGCATGAAGCTGCTGGCGAGCGACGCAGAATACGATCCGGAGGCCAGCCGGGATCGGTTCATGGTGCGCCTGTTCGCCACCAGCGATCCCACGGTGTTCCGGGCCCTGATCTGTCTCAGCGGCGGCAACATGAGCTCCGGCGGCAATGTGACGGGCGTCTATCCCGAGTACGGCAATACCGAGGACATGGTTTTCGTCAATGTGGATTCCCCCGACGGGGGCATGAAAAACTCGGATAAGGGCCTGCTGCCAAACCCCATGAATATCTATGATATGGCCAAAGGCAGGTATATGGATAAGGTGAATAATGAGGCCCAGCAGGCCGCCGACGGCAAGGGTGTCCGCAGCTTCAACATGGACCTGGGCGGCTATTTCGAGGCGGACATCGCCTATAACAGCGAGAGCGGCGCATGGGAGTGCCGGCCGGTCGCCGGCGGCTTCCATGTGGGCGGCGGGCTGAACTACACTTGGAATTTCAACTCTATGGTAGGCCCCGTCCCCATCACGGCCAGCGTAACCTTGGGCGGCACGTTGGAGATCCGCATGGATATGCAGACCGGCAGGTATGTCCAGGTCCACAACAGCGCAGCGGGTGATGACGCTGTGGCGAGAGGCGACGAAGAGGCCTTCAACAAAGTCCTCGCGGAGTCCAGAACCAGCGAACAGATTGGCAGCGATTACCTGACCAGCCTGCGGCTGTTTCTGTATATCCGGGCCTTTGCCGGCGTGGGCTTCGACTACTCGGTAGTGGCCTTTAAGATCGGCGTGTTCGGCCAGCTGGATATAGACCTGCAATTCAGGTGGCTCAACCGCAGTTACTTGGACCCCGAAAATACCTATCGGTACAGCATGGTCGGCCCGATCAAAACCCGGAATGACGAGGTGATGTTCGGCTCAAAGGCATCGGTCTCCGGGTCCACGGGTATTGAGTTCGTCTTCAAATTCCTGTTCATCAGCTATGAGAAGATACTCTGCTCTGTGGGCTTCAAGGCGGGTCAGTCCGTCGAGGACTGGGAGACCATCGAGGAGATCTGGGCGGCCAACAAGACCATCAACAACAAGCCCGTCACCCGGATGGCCATGCCCAACGGTCAGGTCATGTACGCCGTGGACCTGGGGGCCCAGCTGGAGAGCCGGGACTATGTGGACGCCTGCGA
>CATJRT010000378.1 GCA_949742895.1 uncultured Eubacteriales bacterium
CCCCCCCCGCCGTGGGCAGTGTGGCCGGCGGTTCCAGGCCTTCTGCGGCTGGCTGCTCAGAACAGCCCGATCAGGTACAGGATGATGCCGTACACTACGCTGGCAGAGATGCCGTAGGCTAGCACCGGCCCGGCTACGGTGAACAGCTTGGCACCTGTGCCGGTGACAAAGCCCTCGCTTTTGAACTCCAGCGCTGGGGACACCATAGCGTTGGAGAAGCCAGTGATGGGCACCAGGGTACCTGCCCCCGCCCGCTTGGCAATGTCATCGAACACCCCCAGTCCAGTGAGCAGGGAGGCCAGGAAAATGAGGGTAATAGATACCCAAGTCCCCGCGTCCTCCTTGCCAGCCCCCAGGTGCTGGTACAGGGTCATCAGCCCCTGTCCGCCTGCGCAGATGGCCCCACCCACAAAGAAGGCCCACAGGAGGTCCTTCCAGAAGGGGGAGGGATCCGCCCGGTCGCTGACGTACTGGTTATACTGCTGATTGCTCATATTCATGTGATTCACCTCCCTTCCAGTATGCCCCAACCGCGGTCCGATATCCAAAAATACGAAACCCGGCGGCATTGTCGCCGGGTTTCGTATTTTGTTTCAGATTCTTTCAGCCGGTCAGATCGCCCCGGGGGAGCAGGGGAGCCTTTTCCAGCTCGTATACCGACACCAGCAGTTTGGCTGCTGCCGCCCGGTCAATGTAGTCCTGGGGGCGCAGGCGGTTTCCGTTGCCCTCCACCACACCTATGGCTACCAAGGTTTGCACATAGGAGTTTGCCCATGGGCTCACCTGCTCCCCATCGTCAAAGCCGGTCAGATCGCAGGTTTTGGTTTCCGCCAGCACCCGGCCCAGCATGGTCATAGCTGCCTCCCGGGTAACGCTGTCTTTCACGTCGGCGTAGAGTGCGCCGTCCCTGCCGTTGCCCTGGAACACCCCCAGGGCGTACATGGCCCGGACGTCTGCCAGCATCCAACCGTCGATATCAGGCGCGTCGGCGAAGGGCAGCTCCACGTCCTGGTACAAGGCGGTATCCACTCCCAGCATCCGGGAGATGAACACCAGAAGCTCACCCCGGCTGAGCTGGCCGGAGGGCTTGTACAGGTAGGTCCCATCGGGCTGGCTGTAGCCCTTGGTGATGCCCAGGTCGAACAGCCGGGTCACATAATCCGCGCTCCAGTGGCCCTCCACGTCTACAAATGGGCAGGGCTTTTTCACTGTTACATAGATGGTCACGATGCGGCCACCGGCGGAGGCGGTGATAATGCCGGCGGCGTTTTCCGACCCGGCGGTGAACCGGCCCAGCTCATTGATGGTTCCGATGGCCGGGTCCGCCGTCCAGGCCACGTCGCTGTTGTCCATAGCCACCGGCAGGTTCCACCAGGTCCCGGTGGCGGACAGCTCCACGGCTTCCTCCGTTTCCAGCTCCAATGTATTGGCGGCGGCAGAGGAACCGGATCGGGTGATACGCAGCCGGGACAGGGTGTCCACCACCCGAATGTGCAGGGCGTCGGCATCCCCTTCGGAAGGGGAGACAACGTAGGTCCCCGGCTCGGCCCCGGCGGTATAAAGAGCGGTCAGTCCATCCCCGGCGATGCTGCCGCCGGTGGCCGTCCACTCCGGGATGGGACCGGACAGAGGACAGCCCGCCGTGTCATAGGCTTGGGCAGATACGGTCAGCTCACCCCCGGCAATGACCACTTGGGTGGGGCTGGTGAGGTAGAACCCCGCTGCCGCCCCCGTGGGGGCGGAATTGGGTGTAACCAGCAGGATGGTGTTGTTCAGCCGCCGTCCAGCGGAGGAGGGCCGGTTTACCACGCCGAATGAGCTGCTTCCTGGCAGGGTGGCTCCCAAAGTTGTGGATGCGCCGCCGTCCAAGGCCACCGCTGTAACACAGCCCAGCTCCTGGAGCCGCTGGGCCACCTGGGCATAGGTGGCGCCTACGGAGTAGCCGCTCTGGCGGCCGTCAATGGTGTAGAAGATGACCGTACCGTCCTCCCGGACGCCCAAGGCGGTATAGGGATTTGCGGCGGCGGGCAGACCGGACACGATCTCGCCTTCACGCAGCAGGGTATACAGGGCGCTGACGCCGTATACGGCCTCGCTCCATTGCTCGCTGACGCCGCTTACGGAGACGGTGATCTGCTGCTCTGGGGTAAGTGCCCGGAGCTGGTCCAGCAGGGGGGCGTTGTCATGGTCCTCTGCGTATAGCATATAGCAGCCTTCGGGGATGACGCCGGTGAATTCGTCTCCGGCAGCGGTGTCCGCCACCGACTCCACCTCCAGCACAAGCTCACCGTTCATGGTGACGTGTTTACCCTCCGCCGGGCGCAGAACCGCCCACACACAATCTCCGGTTCGGAGGACCCTGGAGGAAAAATCCCGGTTATAGAGGTACAGTCCGCCCAGATAGTCGGCATGGCGGAAGGCGTTGAAGCCCCAGAGAGGGGCAGAGTACGCCAAACCGTCCTTGGTCTGCCAAGCCGCCGAGCGGGCAGGCCAGCTCTCGTCGATAAATACGCTGCCATCGGCGGTGAAGCCTACCATAGCATAGTTGACCACGTCCAAGGAGCGGATGATGCCGCCGGTCATCAGCATACCTACAATGGTGCCGTCGCTGTTGAAAAATCCGCCGTTGACAGCCGCCGCCACCCGGTAGCCCTGAGCCTCCAACTGGGAAGCTGCTGCGGTGACGGTGTTGGTGCTGGCCACGTAGGTTCCGCTGTAAATTACCGGGACTACCTCGCCGCCAGGGGTATAGGTTATGTAGTGCTCGGTACGCAGGTCGCTTTTGGACGCCGACCACAGGCTTTGGGTGGTGAGCCGGGTTCCGGGGGCCAGAGTTACGGTGCGGTCCACCAGCTCGCTGCCGATGGCCCAGGAGGCGGATGCGGTCTGCCCCGCGTGGGTTAGGATGAGAAGGGCCAGCGCAAAAGCTGTCAGCCGTTTGCTGAATTTTTTCATGGGGATTCTCCTGTCTTTCGCTGTGGTTTGCCTGAAATCTTTAGTTTCAACTGAAAATGCTGGATGAGCAGGGACGTTTCCTGCCGGGCAAGGCAAATGTTCGCAGGAATACGCTTCTCAGACTTCCGGTTTGGGGATCTTGCCTTCTCGTGCCCGCTCCAGCTTGTCCGCCAGGGTCTCCACCTCCTGGAGCTCCAGCAGCTCGCCGATGAGCCGGTTGGATAAAAGGAAGCCCTCCGGGGTAAAATGCCAGCGGCGGCCCGTACGCGCCGCCCAGCCCCGCTGCTCAAAGTCGGACAGCCTGGCCCCAATGGGGTCGAAATTCATATAGTACTCCCGGCGGTACTCCCACTCCTCAATGCCGTGGGTAGTGCGCAGGCGGAGCATCAGATATTCGTTGCCCCGTTCCCGCTGGGGTATCTGGTCCATCTGGTCCAGCAGCCTACCCCCCTCCAGCACGCCCCGGATATACCCCTCCAGGTCTCGGACGAAGGAGTAACGGCAGCCGCCGAAATCGGAGTGGGCCCCAGCCCCCAGGCCAATGTAGGGGCGTCCCATCC
>CATJRT010000379.1 GCA_949742895.1 uncultured Eubacteriales bacterium
CCATGACGGTCTGGGCCACCTCGTCGCTGGAGGCGTCAGACTTGACTACCTCCACCAAGGGAATCAGGTGGCCGGGGTTCCAGAAGTGGGTACCCACGAAGCGCTCCCGGTGCTTCAGCTCCGCAGAGATCTCGCTGGGGCTCATGACGGAAGAGTTGGTGCAGAAGATGGTGTCAGGGCGGCAACGCGCCTCCAGTTTGGCGAAGGTCTCCCGCTTGATCTTCATATCCTCGAACACCGCCTCGATTACCAGGTCGGCACGGGACACGATATCGCTGTCCAAGTCGGTGGTGAAGGAGATGCGGCCCAGCCGCTCCTCCACCTGCGCCTCGGTGAACACGCCGTGCTCCACCAGCTGCCTGGTGTTGGTGCGGATGCCGGCGTACACGTCGGTCTGATGCAGGTCGTATACCCCAATCTGATACTCGGGGTTGGAGGCGAACACGAAGGCGATGTTCTTGCCCATCATGCCGCCACCGCAGATGAGGATGTTCTTGATGTCCATCGCTGGCGGTCCTCCTTTTCAGATGTTATCAGCAGGTCAGATAACCGCCGGAGCAGTCACAGTTGGCGCCGGTGATATAGTTGGAGGCATCGGAGGACAGGAACAGGGCATAGCCAGCGAAATCGGCGGGCTCGGCCAGACGGCCGATGGGCTCGCGCTTCAGGAAGTTCTGGTACACGGCGGACTCGGGATCAAACATCCACTCGGTGAGCTCGGAGCGGAACACGGTGGGGCACAGGGAATTGACGTTGATCTTGTGCTGGGCGCTGAGCTCACAGGCCAGGCTGCTGACCATCAGGTCAGCGCCGCCCTTAGAGGTGCAGTAGCCGGTGTAGCCGGCCATGCCCCGCTTGGAGCGCTGGCTGGTGACAACGACGATCTTGCCGCCCTTGCCCTGGGCCACCATCTGCTCGGACACGTACTTCAGAACGATATACACGCTCTTGCAGTCGGCGTCCATAATATACTGCCACTCCTCCACGGACTGCTCCAGGATGGGCTTGGGCTTATTGTAGCCGTGGCAAACGGCCAGGATGTTGATCTCGCCGTACTCGTCCACAGTGGCCTTGACCAGACCCTTCACATCGTCCTCAATGGCGGGGTCGGCCACACAGTAGGCGCAGTCGATACCCTCGGCCTTGAACTCGCCCTCCAGCTCCTTGAGCTTGCCCTCACTGCGGCCGGTCATCATGACCTTGGCGCCAGCATAGCCGTAGGCCTTGGCCAGAACCTTGCCCAGAGCGCCGGTAGCGCCGGTGACGACGGCGACCTTGCCCTCGACGGAGAACATATTGTTGACAAAACTTTTTTCAATGGGGACCATGACAATTACCTCCTAAATTGTTACGCCTCGGGATAGTTGATGATGACCAGCATCTTGGCAGGCTTGCCGGACTCGTTCTTCAGGCCGCGGCCCTCGTTGGGTGGGAAGCTGATGGACTCGTTGGCGTGGATGACATACTTGTTGCCGTCCTTGTCGGTGACGGTCATTTCGCCCTCCAGGACGAAGTACACCTTCTCCAGGGGGTTATCGTCATAGGCCCAGTCCGCGCCGCCGTCAGGCTCAAACTCGGAGATGCCGATCCAGAACTTGGAGGCGCCGGTCTCGTCCTTGCCGTGATAACGCTTGCAGGTCACGCCGAAATGGCCGGGAGGGGAATAGGGCTGGAGGTCCTCATAAGTGCGCTTAATCATGATAAATCGACCTTTCCTTTTGAATTATTGTCTGGTTTTCCCAGTGGCTTTCACTGTACTTAGTATCATAAAAGACTTTTTGCATTTGTGCAATACGAACAATATTGTTAGTTACCTACCCACAGGTAGGCGCACCCCCAAAAACACCCCATTTTTTCGTGAAAATACACAAAATTCGCACAGTAAAACTGGGCTATTTTTACGATTCAATTGTGAAAATCTCACAAATTTTTGTGATAAATTTTCTACAGACACTCTCAGGTGGGCGGCAGCGCCTGTCCGGGACCCGGATGCCCTTGCCAGACCGGTCCTTTTGTGGTATACTATGGTATATTTATAAAGCATCCGTCCAGTCACAGGAAAAAACGGCGGAGGGGAGGCGCGTATCGTGGTGGAACGGGGCGAAAACCAGGCTATAAACCCCTATCAGTATGTCCAGAAATGTATCGGCGGCAAGTGGAAAATGACCATCCTCCACGAAATCGACACCGCCGGTTCCATCCGTTTCAACCATGCGGTACGGGTATTCCCCATGTCTGAAAAGGTGCTCAGCCAGCAGCTCCGGGAGCTGGTGGACGACGGACTGGTGCGGCGCATTGTTTACGATGCGGTCCCCCCGAAGGTGTGCTATGAGCTGACCCCAGCGGGCAAGCAGTTGATGCCCGCCCTGGATGCACTGTATATCTGGAGCGTGCGGCGGATGGACGAACAGCATATGCCTATCGACTCCGACGCGTTCGTAGTCCACAAGTCCCAAAAATATCTGGACGCCTTGGCGGACGTTATGGAGAACTATGAAGTGCCTGAAACCGAAGTCCGGGATTATAAGCGCAAGGGATGAAGCAGGGCCGCCAAAGGCGGCCCTGTTTTTGCGGTATGTCGAAAGGAGCTGGAATATGACGGCCATCTATGGAACGCGCGGGAAGGAAGGAAGGACGCTGTCCCGCCCCCTGTTGGCGGCGGCAGTCCGGCTGTGCTGGGGGTGGGAGGCCCCCCCCCCCATAGAGCGCAGCCCCCGGGGCAAGCCCCTGTTCGCCGGACGGAAGGACCGGTGGCTCTCCCTGTCCCACAGCGGCAATATCGCCATGTGCGCCCTGTCGGACCGCCCGGTGGGGGTGGATGTGGAGCTGGTGCGCCCCCGCCGTCCCGGCCTGCCCGCCTACGCACTGAGCGGCACAGAGCTGGCCACCTTCGACGGGAGCTGGGAGGATTTTTACCGGCTGTGGACGCTGAAGGAGAGCTGGTGTAAGCGGGAGGACACCCCTCTGTTCCCGCCCCGGCGGATAGCTGCACCGCCCCACTGCCCCCACAAAAGCTATGCCGGAGCGGGCTGGCGGGGGGCGGTCTGTTGCCACGATGCACCGCCGGAAGGCGTGATTTGGCTCGAATTGGAAGGGCCTTAAAACTTTCTTAAAAAATACTCCATTAAAACCTAAGAAGTATCTCCCTTGAAACTGAAGATTTGTCCTTTATAATCAACTGTGTTAAGACGAACAGGACGGTTTGGGCACCACCCAGGCCGAAAGGGTCCCAGACCCTGTTTGACGAGGAGGGATATCATGAAGATCCTCATTCTAACTGGAAAATTCGGCAACGGACACTGGTCCGCTTCCCAAGCGTTGCGGGAGCAGCTTTCCGCAGACGGCCACGAGGTGCAGGTGGTGGACCTGTTTGGTTATGCCCAGCCAAAACTGGCCCCGACCATGTACTGGTGGTTCAACGTGCTGGTGACCTGCGGCGGCGTGTTCTACAACCTGTATCGCGACCTGACCCGGAACGACTCCGGCGACAGCCGCGGAGACGTGCTGGTGGACGGACTGGAACGGCTGCTGGACGAATATGAGCCTGACGTGGTGGTATCCACCCACCCGGTCTGCTCCGCCGCCATGGCGCGGTACAAGATAGAAGAGGGATCCGGCATCCCTCTGGTTACCTGCGTCACCGACGTAACCTGCCACAGCGAATGGATTCATCCCGAGACGGATTGCTATATGGTGGCAGAGGAAAGCGTCCGCCGGGGACTGGCAGACAAAGGTGTGGACCCAG
>CATJRT010000380.1 GCA_949742895.1 uncultured Eubacteriales bacterium
ATTATGGTGACCTTATTTGATCAAGAGCGTGTTACAGAGATCCATGAATACAATCTGGTGAAGGATGCCAGACAAGAGGGCCGACAGGAAGGCCGGCTGGAGGGCCGGCTGGAAGGTATCCGTGCCATGGTACTCACGTTAAAGGAGTTTACCTCAGACAAGGCGCTGATCGCCGAGAAGCTGGCAAAGCAATTTGATCTGCTTCCGCAGACGGCTATGGAAAAAGTGGAGCAGTATTGGAAATCGTGATTTATTCAAGGCTGGGGGTCTGAAAACGATCCTCAGCCTTTGTTTGCGCAAAGGACTTCCGGCGATCCCTCCTGTTGTGACGGCGCTTTCCAGAGCAGGTATTGGGCAAACAGGCATTTGAAATCCGTTTCAGTAAGCCGGCCGATACATTCCGCAGGATCGATCTGCTCCCTCGAACTCTGTTGAAACTGGTCCACAGCCATGAGCACCGGCAGGCCGTCCCTGTCAAATGCCAGCAGATGGCCGGGATGCTTTGCCTGCTGGCTTTCGATGTAAAGGCTGTTCCTCCAGCTGCCCCGGCAGGCCACCAGGAACGCGTAAAATTGCAGATTCATTGGAGTTCCTCTTTCTACGATAATTTATGTCAATGCAGTTTGGGCGGTACAATATCAAAATGCGGCGGCAGCTTTTCTGCTTCAGCATCAGTTCCGCCGGTATCGTACATCAGATCAAGAGGATAGGGATATAAAGAGCGAATGGGATATCCTTGACATTTTTGCCCCTTTTTCAGCCTATCAGCCAAAAAGGCCAGCCAGCCCCGGCCCGTTTTCCGGCTTCATTCAGTATGATGGACAGCTCCCACAGCTTTTGACTGTGGGAGGTGCTGGCCGGGTCGGCCACTAAAATCTGTCCATCCTTCACGCCCCGGAGGACAATAAAATGGCCGCTGGAGGTAAAGTGTCCCTTGCCCATAATAGCCACTACCAGCCTGCCCTGGCTCAGTGCGTCCAAAATGCGCTGGGGCTCTTTCGCTGTGCATCCTTCCACAGGCAGGCCCCACGCCTGGGCCGCGTTGGGGATCAGGGTGTGGTAGGAGCCCTGCCCCTTGCACCAGCCGCCGTGCTCATAAGCCCACCGGGCCATTTCCACCGGGTCAACGATATCGTCCGTCAGCGAGGATATCACAATAGACATGGCGGTGGGGCCGCAGCCATAGCCGCCGATGTTGTCTGTGCCATAGGGCTGGTTGGCGTACCGCTGGTCAAGCTGGTTAAAATAGACCACCTCGGTCACGCCGTCTGTAAAGCGCACGCTGCCCAGGGACGTGATGGTATTGCCGCCATATTTCGTATCCTGGAACATCCCGTCGCCGAGGAACAGGCTCAGGTTGTTTGCGTACTCACCGGCCAATGTCTTTTGCTCCTCCGACAGGTGGAACACATGGCCGGCGAAATAGGATTCCCCGTTGTAGACAAGGGTATAGATATACCACGTCTCCTGCTTTGTCTCCACTATGTCCGGGGTGTCCGGGTCGTCTGCCTCTACCGTCCGTATCTCGCTGGTGCGGGTGAAGGAATAGAGGCTGCTTTTCCCGCTCCGCAGGAGCTGCTTCATATCGTCCAGGGAGATTGACGCCCAGTCCTGTTCCCTGGCGGCGCAATACTGGCCGATAAACAGGTTGGTGCTGCTGGAGACAGAGAAGGGCTCCACCACTTCATAGTTATCGCCGCCTGTACCGGCAAAATCCTGGGCGATGCGCTCCTTTGCATCGGTGAGCCCCTCGTTCAGTATTTCGTCGATGGCGGCGGCAATGGCATCCAGATGCCCGATGATGGCGGGGCTGTTGTTGAGGATGGGCTGGCCGTTGGCCCCGCTGCTGGTCAGCCCACCGAAGATCAGCCCCGGCAGCATCAGCACGAACATGACCGGAAGCAGGAGCAGAACCGCTATACCCGCCAGCAGCTTTTTTCCATGCTCCCCGGCCGCAAGGGCCAGACCTGCGGCCGCGCCATAGGGCCCGCCCAGCGCCGCGCCTTTTGCGGCGGCTGAAACCGCCCTGCCGGTTTTGATGGCGCCGCGGACGGTACGGGCCGCGCTGGCCACCTGTTCAAGGCTGCTTTGATTATCGTTGTTCATTGCTGCCTCCTGACGACTGGTTTTGTGTTAGACAGTCCGCTATGGCCGAAAGAAACTGGGCCGCTTCCGGACAGAAACGGGGGATATAGCTGGGTACGCAGGCGTGCTCAATGAGGAACGCGGTGCGGTCCAGGGCGGGATATGTGGTTTTCTGTGTGGAATTGATCGTGGGTCACCTCCGAAATCTTGTAACTATATGATTTTCCTGTTATAATAAGCGGCAGAAACTACGACAGACAGGGGATGTTTCTATGCCCGCATATATGGTCTATTGGCCCCAGGACAGGTTGAAGGAACTACAAAAGGCCGGGGACACTGGCCCAATCAAGGTGGTGTATGGCAGTATCCACGCCAAAATGCCCACCATCGCGTCCATCAAGGTGGGCGATGTGGTATTTCCCGTTACCCTGATGAACAAGCGCCTTTATGTCCTGGCCCGCCTGCCGGTGGAGCGCCGGGAGCCCGCTATCGACTACACCCTCCGGGAACTGGGCCGTCCCTGCGGGGCGCTCAAAGAGGAGGGTAAAACCTATCCTGAATTTGACTACCAGGATTCCTGGGCGCCGGTCCTGCCCCACCAGGAGCACCAGATGCCCTTCAACTGCTGCTCAAAATGGGCGGTTTCCGGTGAGCACGGTACCAGCATCCAGCCCCGTCCCCTGCCGGACGAGCTGCTGCCCAGCCTTCGGTTCGGCTGCCCAAAGAGCAAGGAAAAGGGACTGCGCTTTGACGCCAAGGGGAACGTCCTTTCCTCCTGCCTGTGCGCCACCCGGCGGCTGACGCCGGAAACACTGGAAGCCTTTGAGGCACTGTTTGAACATGAGGGCTGAACACCCATGAAAGAAAACAAGTATAACAATCCTGTCTTTTATGAAAAATACAGCCAGATGGCGCGTTCTCAAAAGGGTCTCGCCGGGGCCGGGGAATGGCATGAGCTGCAAAAGCTGCTGCCCGACTTCCACGGCAAACGGGTGCTGGATTTGGGTTGCGTCTATGGCTGGCACTGCAAGTACGCCGCCGGTCATGGCGCGGCCTATGATGCTGTTGGTATCGGCGAAAAACAGCGGGTCAGGCTGCGGCTGAATATAGCAATGAACGTCTGAAGCGATCCAGCAAGACGATCGGACAGCTTCTTTTTAAATTATTGGTGTGCTATGCTTTACAGCATACTGATCCAACGATAAACGTCTGGGGGTATTACTGTGTATAAAAACATTGAGAAACGAGTCTGTTTGAAGCTGAAGGACCTGGTGAATTACCAGGATGGCCAGGTCGTCAGCAAGACGCTGGTGCAAAACGATTCCGTCAGCATGACCATCTTCTCGTTTGACCAGGGCGAGGAGATCTCCACCCATGCCGCTGGCGGGGACGCTATGGTCACCGTGCTGGAGGGC
>CATJRT010000381.1 GCA_949742895.1 uncultured Eubacteriales bacterium
CGTTGGATGGAATGGTGTCCAGGGGCCGCCCGGCCACCATGTACTCGGCCAGCACCTCCTTGACCTTTTGAGGAAAAGGCCGCTCGTTGCTGGCCTGACGGCAGAGGATGTTATAAAGGATCTCACAGGTCGCTTCATCCTCATTCTCGTGGCTGATGACCTCGTTACCGCATTGCCGCAGGTAGTTGGCGGCGGTACGGGCAGCGGTCTGGAGGGAGGCAATGGCCTCGGCCTCCTCCTGGCCCCGTTTTGTGCCGGGCAGCGGCTCATGCTCAAACACTAGGAAAAAGCGCCGGGTGATGGCCTCCCGGGAGCCAAGCTGCTGGATCAGCCGCAGATAGTCCTCTTGCAGCTGGCGGCAGCGTTCGTCCGTCTCCTGGGCCAGTTCCCGGCGCACCGTGTCCATGTGCCGGTTGATGTCCGCTCGCTTGGTCAGCACCTTGAACTGCACCTTGACCGGGGCGATTTTCAGGTAGCTGATAAAGGAGTAGATGATACTGCGCTGTTCCCGGGCGCTGCGGAGCAGGAAGTTGACCGGAACCACCTCGACCAGCTTGACATAGCGGTGATCCCTGGTGTAGATGATACCGTTGGCCACCTTCTCAATGGGAATGTAGTCGGCCAGAGGATTGATGGGCCGCACCACCTCCTCCGGCTCCAGAAAGGTTTTGAACTGGTCCAGCTTTCGCGCCTTCAAATCCACCTGGAAACGGCTTCGACTTTTCGGCTGGGCTTCGGCCTCCTGCTCCTCTGTGGGCTGCTTCCTCCGTGACCAGGTGGGAAGCATGGACAGTTCCTTGCCGTCCCGCCCCCTCGCCGGAGCGTCCTGAGACAGCACGCGGCGGTTGCGCAGATAGCTGAAAAATAGCAGAATGAACGACGACAGGCTGCTCCCCCCGACGCCAATCAGAGCCAGGAGAACAAGGGGTAGGGCTGTCAGGCACAGGATGATAATGCGGGTGGTCAGGGAGAAACCCAGATTTAAGACCGGCAGGCCAACGACAGCGCCCAGGATACCGGCCTCAATGACGTTGCGGGTCTTGAACATCCCACCCAGCAGCGTGCCGCCCTCAATAAAATTAGGCGGGATCAGGTAGCTGTCCCGCTGTTCGTGTTCCATACAATTCCCTCCTCACATACGGTCTTTCCGCTTCGGCGGGGTGGGGAGCCGCTTGACGATCTCTTTCTGGTAGTCTATCTCACCGTCCGGGGCCTTGTACGGGGTCTTTGCCACGGAATCCACGGCTTGCTGCTTGTACCACGCTGCCCCATCCGCGGAAAACACCTTTTGATAGCTGCCCTCTGGTCTGGCATACTGACCCGCATGGTACATGGCGAACTCGATGCCCTGGGGATATTCCGGGGTCACTTCCCGGCCAGTGATGCGTCCGCCTCCAATCTCTACCTGAGAGTAGGACACCTTTTCGGCATCGCCAGAGCCGATAGCGGTGTGCCCCATGTAGGACTGGAGGGACTGAGCGGCCAAATCACCGGTGATGGAGCCAGTAGAGCGCACATCGCCCCGGGCCACCATGCCGATCACATCATTGGCAAACTGACCGCCGGATTGCAGGGAATTGGAGAAGATTTTGCCGCCCAGGGTAGGCATACGGACAGGCAATACACTGTGCGTACTGCGCTGTACGTTTTCCACGCTTCGGGTCTGGTTGACTGTGTGGCGTTCGCTGCTGCCGCCGCCTTCACTACTGCCTTGCCGAATCGTATCCGTATGAACCTTTTCGTTAGAGCTGTGAGAAGTGTGCTCGCTGCCGGTCTGAATGACCCCTTCCTGCTGCAGTACACTGTCGGTCTGGCCTTGTGTCTGAACCACATTGGAAGATTGGACCTCGCTGCTGGTGAGTACCGGCCCATCCTGGGGAACAGCGGGATCGGGGTGAATACCGCTCTCAGGTCCTGGGGTGCTCTCCGCTTGCGTGAGAGGCATAGGCGGTGTGTTGCTTCCGGTGATAATGATACCTGGATCAGGGGGAACGGAAGCAGCGGGCGCACTGCCAGGCAGCGGAGTATTGCTGACCGCTTTGGCCTGGCTGTCTGTCCGGGAAATGTTGTCAGTATGGACGATGCCGCCGGAATGTACGTCACTGCTGATGCGGGCCTCCGAAGCGGATTGCTTTTCACTGGCCGTATGCACAACTGCCCCGGCTTGCTTATGGGCGGTGTGGACGGCGGAGGTCTGGGATGTGGCAGTTTTGACCGCACTGTTGGTAATGTGCCGGCCGGCCATACCCACCAGTCCGCCCTTGAAAAATCCGGCCATCCCGGAGGAGCCGGGTTTACCGGAGGAACCGCCCGAAGCGGGACCGGATTGACCCGCTCCAGCCCTGTGTCCGCCGCCGACTACCATTGTCACGGCCCGCATGGCGATCATCGCCTCGGCCAGCATGGAGCTGCCAGTCCGTCCCACGTTGACGCCCAGAGTTGCCATAAAGCTGTCGATTTTCTGAGATACTTTTAGAAAAGCAACGGCGCACAGGAACCAGATCAGGACGTTCCCGGTAACTGCTTCCTTGCTGGACGCGGCAACCGCAGCCTCCACTTCGCTTTCCTCCAGGGCAAAGGCCGGGGTACAAAGCATGAACGCCATAAGCGCGGCCAGGGTCAGCAGACGGATGATTTTTTGCTTTTTCGTATGAATCCCCCCATTAAATTGATAGCGGATTGGCCAAAAAGGTCCCGACCATGCTGGTGAACAGCCGCAAACACCAAGCGTTCATCATCAGCAGAAACAACTGCCCAGCGAACATCCGGCACCAGCTCTTGAATACGTTGGACGTGGCCTGAGACGCCCCCAGCGCAAAAGCCACCGGCGCTGTGTAGACCAGAACGCCCAGCAGCACATACCGCTCCGCTGCTTCAAAGAGCAGTTTCAGGTAATTCCAGGCCAGGATCAGCACCAGGATCAGGACGATCAGGGCCACCGCCCCATTGGCGCAGACGCCGATGATGGTAAGCAGAACCGAGCTGAAGCTGGCAAAATCCAGGCTGGGGAGCGTGGAGGTCAGTATCCAGTTGTAGGGCGTTCCGCCGATGTCCAGCACTATGTCCACGATATGGCCGGCGTAGTAGGCCAGGCCAATGAACAGGATGGCCCGGATAGTCAGCTTCACAGGGTCCTCTGCCTCCGTCCCGATGCCCAGGCCGAAGTTCTTGAACAGGTTCCAGACCCATATCAGCAGAATCAGGCCGATGGCCAGAGCTACAAAGACCTCATACATGGTCTCCGCCGCTGGGAAGTAGCGCAGGAACACAGCCATGTCACAGCCCAGAGCGCCCAAAACTGATGTGTTTATCAAATCCAGGCCATACATGACTTGTTCCGCGATCCACTCTACGATGCCATCTAAGATACCCATAGGCGGTTAGGGCGCTGTCCACTGTCCGCCGGAGAAGAAGGGGGTGACATAACTCATAATGAATCCCAAAGAGTTCAAGATGATCCAAGTGATGACGATGCGCTTCAG
>CATJRT010000382.1 GCA_949742895.1 uncultured Eubacteriales bacterium
CTGGAATTGGGGCACTCCCGGTCGATCACCCGGGAAATCTTGTTCAGCTCGTTCATGAGGTTTGCCTTGTTTTGCAGCCGTCCGGCAGTGTCCACCAGCACCACGTCCGAATGGCGGGCCTTGGCGGCGGCCATGGCGTCGTATACCACGGCGGCGGGGTCCGCCCCTTCATGCTGCTTGATGATCTCTACCCCGGCCCGGTCCGCCCAGATGGTGAGCTGGTCGGCGGCGGTAGCGCGGAAGGTGTCCCCGGCGCACAAGAGGACCTTTTTGCCCTCCCGCTTCCACCGGGCGGCCAGCTTGCCGATGGAGGTGGTCTTGCCCACCCCGTTCACGCCGATGAACAGCACCACGGCGGGCCTGTTCTCCATATCGACGTTCAAATCACCGGCAGACAGGTATTCCGCCAGAATGTCCCGCATACACTGGCGGGCGCCCTCCATGTCCTTGATTTTCTGCGCCTTGCAGCGGCTTTTCAGCTCCTCCACCGCCTCCATGGTGGTCTCCGCGCCCAGGTCCGCCAGTACCAAGGATTCCTCCAGCTCCTCATAGAACTCGTCGGTCAGCTCGGAGAAGCCGTTGAATATGCCGATTTTCTTGATCTTGTCAAAAAAGCCCATTTAGAACCTTCCTTTATTGCATATTTGGATTTTTCGCCCCGCAGATGGGGCACTTTGGATCGTCCAGATCATGGACATGGCCGCAGGTGGGACAGGTGGTCTGGGCCATATGCTCCCCATCATCCCGGTAGTCATAATCCCCCTCGGATGGATCGCACCAGTAAAAGTCCAGCTTGCGGCAGCTGGGGCAGCTCCATATCTCCACGTCCAGCGCTCCAGCCAACAGGTTGGGCCAATCTCCCCAAAGGAAGCTGGTCTTTCCCATCTGAAGCTTCTCTGTCTTGACGTATTCCATATCATGGCCGCAGTTGCCGCAACGTTTGCCTTCGCGTATCGTCATTTGATATCCAGCTCCTTCTCGACATCATTCAGGTTAATTGTCAGCATCCGGCTGACCCCCTGCTCCTGCATGGTGACGCCGTAGAGCACGTCCGCCTCCTCCATGGTGCCGCGGCGGTGGGTGATGACAATAAACTGGGTTTTATCGCTCATCCGCCGTAAGTACCGGGCATAGCGCACCACATTGGGGTCATCCAGCGCGGCCTCGATCTCGTCCATGACGCAGAACGGGGTAGGACGCACCTTCAAAATAGCGAAGTACAGCGCGATGGCCACAAACGCCTTTTCCCCGCCGGACAGCAGGCTGATAATCTTCAGCGCCTTCCCCGGCGGCTGCACCCGGATCTCGATGCCGCAGTTGAGGATGTCCTCCGGGTCCTCCAGCTCCAGGGTGGCCTTGCCGCCGCCGAACAGCTCCACAAAGGTGGTTTGAAAGGTCTCGTTGATGAGGGAGAATTGTTCCTGGAAAATGTTGGTCATCTCACCAGTAATCTGAGCTATGATGTCCTGCAATTCCTTTTTCGCTTTGGCCACGTCGTCCCGCTGGCCAGTAAAGTAGGTGTACCGCTCGTTTACCCGGGAAAACTCCTCCACCGCATCCGGGTTGATGCTGCCCAGAGCGGAAATAGAGCGTTTCAGCTCCCCGATGCGCCGCTGGGCCTTGGCAGTGGACTCCAGCTCCACCCGCTGTGAGCGGGCCGCCTCGTGGGAAAGCTGGTAGTTCTCCCACAGCTTGTCCAGAAGCTGGTTCTCCTCCATAGCAGCGGCGGCGGCGCGCTGCTCCAGAAAGGACACCTCACGCTCCATTTTCAGCAGGTCCGCGTTTTTATCCTTGGCCTCCCGGTCCGCCTGGTTGCGCTTGCCCTCCAGCTCCAGCTTCTCCTCGTTGATCCGCCGCAGGGCGTCCGCCCCGTCCCGGCTGGCCCCACGCAGGCGCTGCAAGCGCTCTTCCTCTATCCGGATGCGCCCGAGCAGGGCTGTATTCTGACTTTCAAACTGCTGGATCATAGCTGCGCGGCTGGCAGAATCTCCTGACAGATCCTGCCGGAGCTGCTCCAGCTCCTGGATGCTCTGCCGGGACGCCGCCCGTTCACCCTCCAGCCCGGCCAGACGGTTGCGGTACTGGATGGACTGCTCGTTCAGCGCAATTTCCCGGCTTTGCAGGTCGGTACGGCCCTGAGCCTTAGCCTCCGACTCTGCCCGCAGCGCGGCGGCAGAGCCCTCCAGCTTCTCAATGCGGCCCTTGGCCTGGGCGGTGTTCTCCGTGTTTTCCTCCATCCGGCGGCGGACCTGCTCCCGCTCCGCCGTCAAGACCTGGCGACGCAGCTCAGTGTCCGCCAGAAGAGTCCGGGCGCTGTCCGCCCGTTCCGAGTATTTCAGCACCGCATCCTCCGCCTCCCGGAGCTGAGCGGAGGCAGCATCCAGCTCGTACTGGGCAGCGGTCAGCTCCCGCTGGGCCTGGGCGAGCTGGTCCCCTGCCGCTTTGAGGTCGGCGGACAAGCCCTCCTTTTGCCTGTTCAAACGCTCCAGCTCATTGGCCCGGGAGAGGATGCCTGCGGACCGGGAAGCGGAGCCGCCGGTCATGGAGCCACCGGCGTTGAGCACTTGTCCGTCCAGGGTGACAATGCGGAAACGGTGACCGAACTTTCTCGCCATAGCCATGGCCCGGTCCAGATTTTCCGCAATGACCACCCGGCCCAGCAGATTGGAAAAGATACCGGCATACTGCCGGTCAAAGGAGATGAGCGCGTCTCCCATACCCAGAAAGCCGTCCTCCCGCTCCACGGCCTTATCCCGGAAATCGGCGGGGCGGATGGTGTTCATGGGCAGGAAAGTACACCGGCCCCCGTCCCGGCGCTTGAGCCAGTTGATGGCGTTCCTGCCGTCCTCGTCCCGCTCCACCACCAGGTTCTGCATGGCACCGCCCAGGGCGGTCTCAATGGCCACAGCGTAGCGGTCCGGCACATGGAGCAGGCCCGCCACCGGGCCGCGCACCCCCCGCAGGCCGCCCCGTTCCGCTTCTCCCATCACCAGCTTTACCGCCTTGGAGTAGCCCTCATACAGCTTTTCCATTTCGGCAAGCATTTTGATCCGGGAGTTCAAATTATTTTCATCCATTTGCAGGCGGCGGTGCTTTTCCGCCGTCTCGTCCAGCTTCCGCCGGCGGGACTGTAAACGCATCTGGTAACCGCTGACCACATTTCGGGCCGCGTCCCGGTCCTCGGTGACCTTGTCCAGCTCCCGCTTCACCTGCTCCATGCTCTGCTGGGCCTGGGCAGACTTGTCCTCCTGCTCCTGAAGCTCCTGGCTCAGCCGTTCCTCCCGATCGTACAGCTCCTGGGCGGCGGCGGCCAGGGCGGACAGCAGCTCCTTGGCCTCTCCCGCCGAGGCGGTCTCCAACCGCTCCCGCTCCCGAAGGCGGTCCAGCTCCGCATCCAGGCTACCTGCGGATCCCAATACCTCCTCCACCCGTCGGGCCAGCCCGTCCAGCTCGCCCAGACAGACATTTATCTC
>CATJRT010000383.1 GCA_949742895.1 uncultured Eubacteriales bacterium
GGACAGCTCACCGAGAAAATCCGCCGCAAGCCCTATTCCGTCATCCTGTTTGACGAGATTGAAAAGGCCCATCCCGACGTGCTCAACGGGTTGCTCCAGATTCTGGAGGACGGACGCATCTCCGACGCCCACGGCAAGGTAGTCAACTTTGAAAACGCCGTCATTGTCATGACCTCCAACGCGGGCAGCGACATCAAGGGCGGCTCCCTGGGCTTCGACCGCTCCGCCAACCAGTTGGGCAAAGACAAGGCCATGAAGGGGCTGGAATCCTTCCTTCGGCCCGAGTTCATCAACCGGGTGGACGAAATTGTCTACTTCAACCAGCTCACCGAGGACAACTTCAAGGCCATCGCCCGCATCATGCTGTCTGAGCTGGACGCAGTGATGAAGGACAAGGGCATCACCTTCACCTATGACGAGAGCGTGCTGGACTATCTGGTCAAAAAATCCTACTCCCCCACCTACGGCGCCCGGAACCTACGCCGCCAGATCCAGAAGGACCTGGAGGATCCCATCGCTGCCAAGCTCATCCAGCGGTATGCCGAACCCATCACCATGGTGAGCCTGTCCGCCGGGGAAGAAGCGCTGAACATCACTACAGACTGAACTTCAAAATGGCCTGGGCGTATGCCCAGGCCATCTTCAGGAGGAACACACCATGACCCACATCTATTTTGTCCGCCATGCTCAGCCCAATTATGAAAATCACGACGACTTTTCCCGGGAGCTGTCCCCAAAAGGGCTAACAGACCGGTCTTTGGTGACTGGATATCTTGTGGACAAGGGAGTGGACGCGGTGCTGTCCAGTCCCTACAGGCGGGCAGCGGACACCGTAGCCCCGTTGGCGGAACGGCTGGGGCTGGCCCTCGAAACCATGGAAGATTTTCGGGAGCGTAAAGTAGGCGGTTGGATCGAAGATTTTGAGAGCTACTCCCAGCGGCAGTGGGCGGATTTTGACTACAGACTGTCCGGCGGCGAATCCCTAATGGAAACCCAGATACGAAGCCTCCGGGCGTTGGACATGGTGCTGGAACGTTTCCCGGAGAAAACGGTGGCGATTGGCTCCCACGGGACGGCGCTGTCCACCGTCCTTCACCACTTCCGACCGGGGTTTGGCTTTGCGGAATTTGAGCAAATCCGGCCTGTCATGCCGTGGATCGTCCGCTTGGACTTTGAGGGGCAGGCGTGTGTGGGGATCGAGGCATATAACGTGTTCACCCGGCAGACGGAAACGCTGTAAAAAGGCCCGGAGCCGCGCGGCTCCGGGCCTTTTTGTTATTATAACGGCAAGATGCCTCCCTCCTGGCATATCTGCCGGATGGAGCCGTTTTCAATGAGGTACGCCTCGCCCCGCAGCTCCTCGCCCCCGTCCCAGTCCAGAATATAGCTGCCGTCCACCAGAACATAAAACTGCCGGCCCATACTGTCGGCATAGGTGATGTCCTCGTACAGCCGCAGACCGTCCAGGGTCCAGTCCTTGTCCTGGTTGTAGTGGGGGATGATATTGTACTTGGTCAGCCCCAGCCCCGACAGGAATTTTTGGTAATCCGGGTCGATGGCCTCCCCCGGCTCCTCCGGCTGGGCATAGACCACCTCGGCGGCGTTCATGCTGCCTGCGCTGATGCCCATCACCACACCATCCCAGTTTTGCAGCAATCCCCGCAGACCAAGCTCCTGGAAAAACGCGTTCTGGGTGGGGACGTGCCCGCCGCACAGGATGATAAAATCCGGATTGGCAATGAGTTCAGCACACTGGTCCTGATTTTCCCGGATGAGCACCTCCGCGTGGGAGAACGGTAAACCGATGGCGGCAAAGCTGTCCAGCATATCGTTGTAAAAGCGGTAGGTGTGCTCCGGGTTGTCCGGGTCAGAGGCGATAAACAGGGTGGAGCAGGGGGAGGGCAGGGCGCGGCGCAGCTCCTCCACAAACCCATTCGCCGGATTTAATGCTGGAGAATCCGGCAGACAGGTGCTGCTTGTAAGAAAATAAACCATACTGTCCAACCTTCCTATCACATACATTGCGATTTACACCAATATTGGTATCACGAGTTTTCCAAACAAACCGGGATCTACCGCTCCTTCATCATCACGAAATTCGTTAGGAATATCCCCTGCCGCTTTACCTGCTGCTCTTTAACAATCTTGTATCCCCTTTTTTCAAAAAAAGGTCTTGCTGTAATAGAAGCGTGAGTAACAATATCTTCCTGAACAGCCGATTCCAACCTATCGCATATAGCCGTGGCGATCCCTTTCCTTTGGTACCTTGAATGAACAAACAAACGGTCAAGATAGCCTGTCTGATCTATATCCCCAAATCCGACGATGATACCATCGTCAACCGCGACGATACTGAAATGTGCTCGTAGCGACTGGTCCCACTTTTTCAAATCTACCTGTCCTGTCGCCCATACATCTAACTGTTCTTTGCTGTAATCCTTCGCATTTACTGTATGGATCGTGTTATAAAAAAGCTCTGTCAATTCCTTACAATCTGATGATCGATACACTCTAATAAACATTTTATACTTGGCTCCAGGAAGAAGGGACTCAAAGCCGTTCCCTGATGGCCCGGAGGAACTCCAACCCAGTGACCTTTTGGGCCTTGGCCTCCCCCTCCCACAGACCTACCAGGTCGCCGGTCATGACGCCGCTCTCAATGGTGTCGATGGCGGCCTGCTCCAGCTTGCGGGCAAAGGCGGTCAGCTCGGGCAGGCCGTCCAGCTCACCCCGCTTGGCCAGGGCACCCGTCCAGGCGAACAGGGTGGCCATGGGATTGGTGGACACCTGCTCCCCCTTCAAATGGCGGTAATAGTGCTGAGTGACGGTGCCGTGGGCAGCCTCGTACTCATAGTTACCGTCGGGGGACACCAGTACAGAAGTCATCATGGCCAGGGAGCCGAAGGCAGTGGACACCATGTCGCTCATCACGTCACCGTCGTAGTTCTTGCAGGCCCAGATGAAACCGCCCTTGGAGCGGATGACCCGCGCCACCGCGTCGTCGATCAGGGTGTAGAAGTAGGTGATGCCCGCCTGCTCAAACTCCTCCTTGTA
>CATJRT010000384.1 GCA_949742895.1 uncultured Eubacteriales bacterium
CTTGAAAAAATGCGGAGTATTGTGCTGAATGGCTATATGAACGGAGAGACGACAACCTCTATCGTGAAAAAAATCCAGAAGACGTATAGCATCGGCAGGCGACACGCCCAGCTGTTAGCCCGTGACCAGATAGCCAAACTGAACAGCAACATCACTCAGCAGCAACAGCGGGACGCCGGGGTGGAGGAGTATATCTGGTCCACCTCTGGTGACAGCCGAGTCCGAGAAAGCCACAGGAATCTGAATGGAAAACGGTTTAGATGGGACAATCCGCCAGTCGTTGACGAAAAAACAGGCCGAAGATGCCATCCCGGAGAGGACTATGAATGTCGCTGCGTGGCGCGCCCTGTTTTTAATCGGCACACTGTGGATCTGCCGATGGCTGGAAAGGTGGTGATGGATATGAAACTGGTTACTTAGTGTCGGCCTGAACCGGAAGAAAGGAAGCGAGATAAGCATGAGCAACCCAAAAACCAAGCAAGTCCAGCGTTTTGACAGCATTCCGCTGGATCAGACCTACTTCACGGAAGAAGGCTACTTAGTAGATCACCCCATTGTGACATCGGTAGGTATTTTTGTGTATCACAACCCGGACGGTTCTGAACGCCGGGAACTCCGACTGCCGGAGGAGGTCTTTTCCCCCAAAAGCCTTGCGTCCTACAAGGGAAAACCCATCATCGTCACACATGAGGCCGGCTATGTGGATAAGGACAATGTGCAGGAAGAACACATCGGGACCATCCTTTCGGAAGGCTACCAAGATGAAGAGGATGTCCGATGCGAGGTTATCATCCACGATACCGACGCTGTGAAGAATACAGGTTTGCGTGAGCTGTCCTGTGGGTACAATCTGCGTCTGGAGGAGACCCCCGGCGTATGGGAGGGCCAGCCCTATGATGCTATCCAGCGGGACATCGAAATCAATCATCTTGCCCTCGTCGATAAGGCGCGGGCTGGTGAACAGGCTCGGCTGAATGTTGACGGTCAGAGCCAGAATTGTCTGAAAGGAGAACGACTGAACATGGCAAAGAACAAGAAAACCAACAGGCAGGACGGCGAAGCCCTCACCCCGGAGGAGCTGAATGCCGCAGTCGAGGCGTTCAAGCAGCGCCGCGCTGAGCGCATGGGCGTAGGTGACTCTGGCGGTGGAGAAGAACAGGAGCCCGTCGCTGCTGTCAACGATGGCCCCGTCGAGGAACCCGCTGCCCATGATGAGGGCGAGCAGGACATGGTGCAGACCGTGAAAGACCGCCGGGACCGCCGCGACTCTGAGGGTGATCCGCAGGATCTGAACGGCGCCATGGGCGTCATCGCTCAGCAGGATGAGGACATTGATACGCTGTTGGGCGTCATCGATGTCCTGAAAGCCGCCGGAACCGTTACTGACGGTGCGGAGAACGAGGACGCCGATGGCGAGGAGGAGAATGCCGACAGCGATGGCTGCCAAAAGGACGGGGAAGGCGAGGAGCCCAAGACTGATCGCAAGGACCGCCGCGCTGATTCCGCCACGGATTTCCGGGAGTTGCTGCGGGTTGTCCGCGTAGGCGATAACCTGAACATGGACGGCCTGGAAACCATGAGTGTGAAGAGCGCAAAGAAGGCCGTTTTGAGGAAACTGAAGCCCAGCCTGCGGCTGGATGGCAAGAGCGCTGCCTATGTCAACGCGGCTTTCGACATGGCTGTCAGCGAACTGAAATCCCGCAAGGACACCAACTACCAGCGCCGGCAGATGATGCACCAGGATTCTGCGGTCAGGCCCCAAAAGTCTATCGGTTCCGCTGCGGAAGCCCGCCAGAAGATGATCGACCGGCGAATGAAGAAGGAGGAAAAGTAAGATGAGTGTCCAGACCAAGTACAGCCATAAGACGGGAAGCGGCCTCCCCGGAGGTATCTACGATATGTACCACTACCCGGTGGATTCTCGCTTTAATGAGGAAAACAACGGGGTGCTGCGCTTTGGCGTCGGCGTTGTCTCCGGCTCTCTGCCGGGGAACAATATCAAATTGCCCACCGCCACCAGTGCTGCACCTGACTTCGAGGGCGTGGTGGTGAACGGCTTCGACCGTCAGCATGACCTGGATGGCAAGGTGTTTATTCTGAACAATCAGAATGTTGGTATCATGCGTCGGGGCCGCATCTGGGTCCGAGTGACCGCTACCGCCAAACCTTCCTACGGCGACGCCCTGCATATGATCGCTTCCGGAGATGACGCTGGCTGCTTTGCGACCGATGGTGGCCTGGAAATTTCCGGACGATTCATCGGTCCCGCTCAGGACGGTGTGGCCCCCGTAGAGCTTTACGGTGTCGGTGCAACCTCGGCTCTGTCTGACCTGGCCGGCGATGATACTACCGGCGACAACTAAAAGGAGGATTTGGGTATTATGGCTAATCAGAAATCCATGAGGTATGACCAGAACGATTACGAGGCTCTGAAAGCCTCGAATATCCCGGCGTCCCTGGTTGGCACTCGGTTCGACAGCGCAGAGGATGCCTCGGTTTTCTTTGCCCGTGAACTGGACTATGTAAAGTCCCAGTCCTACGATGTCGAGTATCCTGAGCTTACGGCACTGTCTTTGTTCCCTATGTCCAGTGAGGCAGACGCCGGTGCTGAGACGATCACCTATTATTCCTACGACAAGGTGGGGCTGGCGAAGATCATCAGCAACTACGCCACTGACCTGCCCCGTGCTGATGTGAAGGGCAAACCCACTACGGCCGCTATCAAGTCCCTGGGGGCCAGCTATGGCTACTCTATCCAGGAGATGCGGGCCTCCGCCATGGCAGGGAAGTCTCTGGACACCCGAAAGGCGGAGTCCGCCAGGTATCAGATCGACTACCTGAACAACAAAATCGCTTGGAACGGCGACGAGGAGACCGGGCTGCGTGGCGTGCTGTCTGAGGATAACGATGTCCCGCTTTATGTCATCCCGAATGGGGCGAAGGGCTCGGCTAAGTGGGCTGACAAGACCCCCGATGAAATCCTGGCGGACATCAACGGTATGCTGAAGCAGATGGCCCGAACCACGAAGAAAGTGGAGAAGGCCGACACACTGGCGCTGCCCTCCGAAGCCTATTTGGAGCTCCAGGGTCGCCGCATCGAAGGAACGGATACCACCGTCCTGAGCTATATTCAGAAGAATCTGAAGGACATCAAGGAAATCGTTGCGTGTCCGGAACTGGATCCCGACAGCACAGACACCAATCCCTATGCGGCTGACACCGACGGAAAAGGCGTCATGCTCCTGTTCAAAAATGACGCTCGAAAACTGACTGTGGAAAACCCGCTGCCCTTTATGCAGTACCCCGTTCAGACCGAAGGGCTGGAGATGGTGGTTCCCTGCGAGGCCCGGACCGCCGGTGTCCTCATTTACTATCCCATGTCCCTGCTGATTGGTGTTGGCATCTGCTAAAGTAAGAAAAAAGGCAATATGTCGGGGGCCCGTATAGGGC
>CATJRT010000385.1 GCA_949742895.1 uncultured Eubacteriales bacterium
CACCAACAACAATAATGTGACGGTGGAGATCAAGTGCAGCCAGATGGAAAAGGAGCTGATCACCACCGACCGCCGGGAGCTTCAGGAACTGCTGAACCGCACCGGGGGACAGAAAGCGGGTTAGACGTATAGGGGCGGCGTTTATACGGCGGGAATACCCCGCTAATACGTCTTTCGGCTAATACGTATAACCCCGGCTATTGTACTGCACTAAGACCACTTTTATGCGTATAGCCGGATTTGTGCGTATAAAAGTACATTTTTATACTACTGCAATACGCCGCTAATACGGCGCGTATGCGTATGGAGGCATTGCTACCATGAAAACAAGAGGACAGATTTACAGCCAGGAAGCTGCCGGCCTGCTCCGGGATATCTCCATGTACCAGGCGCTGCGGAAAGAGCAGCTTCTCCGGCTCTATCCTGGGAAGCGGGGGGTGATTCAGAACCTGTTGTCCTATCTGCTCAAACAGCACCGCATCATCTATGAGGACGGGCTTTATTTCCCAGCCCCTGACCGGCCGGATAACATTGATTGGGGGCTTATAAATGCCGTTTGGGTGTTAGTGGACTTTATCGACCGCGTAGAGTACCATGTAATCGGGGAGGTTCCGGCCAAACTTACCTTCATTGCGGAGGGCACAGTCTATGAGGTCGTCTATATGGAGCAGGGCAAAGAAACTATGCTGGCCCATGTGATGGGGCAGCACAGCGAAGAACCGCCAAATTACCTGGTCATCGTGGACAGCCCGGAGCAGATCGCCCAGCTCAACCTGCCCAACACCTGCGGCTACTGTACCGTCTCCCCGGATGGGGAGGTCGAATATTATCAAAAAGAATAGGAGGAAAACTTTGAACCGAGCGATTTTATCCCAGCGGATATCGTCCATCCTGGACGACATCCAGCGTTTGAACAGTGCGCTGTTCGCCATGAACACCACCGACATCCAGCGATACCCGGACAACTACGAAACGCTGTCCACCGACGCGGCCCTGCGGGCGGAGCAGATCGCCTGCCGGCTGCGGCACCTGATCTACGCCACCACCCGCACCTCGAAGGAGGACTACCTGCCCTCCGCCGCCGCTATGATGGGGATTTTAGCGGAGCAGAACGGGGAGGTCATGGAGATTACGCTGCCTGGGCTGCTCCCCAAGCGGAAGCGGCGGCCCAGTACGGAATTTTTAATCGACCCCTTCAACGCCGCCCTGAGCCAGTACGCCAGGGAACACAAAATGCCACGGTATGAACACTGTGTGGTGTGCTTCTCCAGTATCTACAGTCATGAGGTGCCGGAGCGGCGGGTGCGGGACTACGACAACCTGGAGCTGAAGCAGCTTTTGGACGTGGCCGCGTCCTACCTGCTGGTGGACGACAGCGGGCTTTTGTGCGATGCCTACATCACCACCGAGCTGGGCGAGGCAGACTGCACCCGCATCTTCATCATGGACAGCGGGCACTTCTCCACCTGGCTGAAAGAGCGGGAAAAAGTGCTGGATTCCATCACGGACTTATCCACATGAAGCAGCAAAAAAAGTTCCCGTTTGCGGAGCAACGGACATATCCCATTTTGCCCTTTTTTGAGGGTAGAATTTTGGGATATGGGTTTTCGAGCCGCAAAGCCTTGCAAATCAAGGCTTTGCGCTGCCGCCGGACAGCAAAATTACGCCCAAGTCTTGGCAACCCTGGGCGTAAATCCAGTTTTGAAGGAGGTGCAAAATGTTATCGCTGCGGAAAAATGCCGTCTGCCTGATTCGGACAGTTTCCCTGCTCTTTTGCTGACCATGATTGCGCTGTCCGGTGAGTTCCCTATTGCCTTGTCCCGGCGCTTATCTGACTCCCGTTCCTATGCGGATTTTGCAATTAAGCGTCTCAAACACGACGACCTCATCCGCACCTATTACCGCAATGGCCTGCGCGGTCTGCGGCTCACGGCCCAGGCAAAAAAGCTGCTGGCCGCCAAACAACCGGATCGGTTCCTGCCCCTCTTTACCGGCAGCACCATGACCAGTACGCCCAAATATACCATTGTCCACCGCCTCCGCCTGCACCGGATGGCCGAGGTGCTGGTGGCGATGTTCCATGCGGGTGTGTCCGTGTACCCCTGGGAAAAGCCCCAGGTGTTCAGCCCCACAACCCTTGCCGCTGAACCGGCCATTGAGCGGCCCACTTACTATAGCGCCCGTGAGCTGAAAAATTTGGGCCTGATGACCAACCGGATACGCGGTTCCCGTTGTGCCGGCATTTTGTTGGCAAACGGGGATATTTTTGCCGCCTACAGCACCGGCACATCGGAAATGCAGTGGGAGAACAAGGCCGAGATGCGCTTGCGGTCGCTGCTGCAAATCGAGCTGTGTCAGTATCGGCTCCCCGCCCAGTTTATGAACGCCAAACAGCACGGCATCCTGTTCGCGGCGGACATGACGCTGCTTCCGGCCATGGCGGGGGTGGAAAGCGATAAGCGTCAAAGCTACTTTCTGACCGGGGAGAGCTTCAAACATTTCCACTTCCTGACCTGCGACCACCATGGCGATGTCGTTTTGCGGCTGCTCTGTGACCTGGACAGGCGGGCGGCGTTGGACGGCATCCTGTCGGAAGACCTGGCCCCGGCTGACCCCGGCTTTGTGGTGGAGAACGACGCCATGGAAGACGGCTCCCCAGCACTGTTCGCATACACCTGCGATGTGCCCCGGATCAAGAGCTTCGACGGCGGCCTGATGCTGCATGGGCTGACGGGGACGCTGTACTGCTTCGACTTCCAGGAGGATGCGCTCCGGCAGATGTGTGTGGCTGACATTGAGTTCCGCTGCATTGAGTTCGACGAGTACGAAAGGGGGTATTTTCATCCCGCGTAAGAAATTGATTGGGCTATGTATCATCGTCCCTGCCGCATTGGCCGCCCTGCTCTATGGCGGTGGCTTCCTTGCCCAGTTCTTTTACAACTATGGCGAGTGGCAGGCGGCGGGCGGACAGTTCGGGACAGCCCCCCATCTCCCGGACGCCAATTTCTTTGCCTGTATCGCCGCCGTGTTCCGCTGGCCCTCCGGGCTGTACGGCCTGGGTCTTTGCGTCGGCGCATTGGCTGTGCTGATCTTCGGGGTACTGCACATGGGGCACGGCGAGGGCGGTCAGTTGGACAAGGCCCGCAATCTGGTGTACTCGGACAAAGGCACCTATGGCACGGCAGGCTTCATGGGCAAAAGGGAGCTGAAAGAGGTGCTGGACTTGGTGCCCAATATCCGCAAGCACCCCGGCATCATCCTGGGCGAGCTGGACGGGCAGGTGGTGTGCGTCCCGGAAAAGACCCGCTTCAACGGCAATCTGGCGGTGTACGGGGCCAGTGGCTCTAAAAAGACCCGGGCCTTTTGCGTCAACATGATCTTGCAGAGTGTGGCCCGGAAATCCTCGCTGGTAATCTGTGATCCCAAATCGGAGCTCTACGAAAAAACCAGCGAGTACCTGCGGGATCAGGGCTACACTGTGAAGGTGTTCAATCTGGTGACTCCCTCAGCCTCCGATTCCTGGAACTGCCTGTCCGAGATCAACGGCCAGGAGCTGATGGCCCAGCTGTTCTGTGACGTCATCATCCGCAACACGGGCAGCGACCGGGGCGACCATTTCTGGGACAGCGCCGAGATGAATCTGTTGAAAGCCCTGGTACTCTACGTGGAGCGTGGCTACCCAAAGGAAAAGCGCAACATCGGCGAGGTGTACCAGCTGCTCACCACCAGCTCGGAGAAGGAGCTGAACGGCCTGTTCGATCATCTCCCAGTGAGCCATCCGGCCAAAGCCCCCTACAGCATCTTCAAGCAGTCCGGCGAAAGCGTTCGGGGCGGCGTCATCATCGGCCTGGGTTCCCGGCTCCAGGTGTTCCAGAACCGAGACATCCGCAACATCACCGGCTATGATGAGATCGACCTGACCCTGCCGGGAAAGCAGCCCTGCGCCTACTTCTGCATCACCAGCGACCAGGACAGTACCTTCGATTTCCTGTCCTCGCTGTTCCTATCCTTCATTTTCATCAAGCTGGTGCGGTATGCCGACCAGGAGTGCCCTGGTGGGGCGCTGCCTGTTCCCGTCCATGTGCTGGGCGAGGAGCTGTGCGCCTGCGGCGTGATTCCCGACCTGTCCCGGAAAATCAGCGTGATCCGTTCCCGGAACATCTCCATGTCCTGCGTGTTTCAAAACCTGGCGGGCCTTCAGAACCGCTACCCGCAGAACCAGTGGCAGGAAATCTTGGGCAACTGCGATATTACCCTGTTCCTGGGCTGCACCGACGCCCTGACCGCCCAGTTCATCTCAGACCGCACCGGAGAAACCAGCATCACCGTCACCAGCAGGGGCAAGCAGCTCAGCACCTGGCAGGTAACGAACTACACGCCCATGTACCGGGAGACCAGCGGCGTGGGCAAACGCAAGCTGATGACCATGGACGAGGTGCTGCGCATGGATGTGGACCGGGCGTTGGTAATCCTGCGTGGCAAAAAAGTATTGGAGGTTGATAAGTACGACTATTCCAAGCATCCCGAATCGAAGAAGCTGCGGGCCGGCAAGGCCGCCGCCCACGTTCCGGCGTGGCAGCAGGCGCGAACGCAAGGGCCAGCGAAGCAAGGGCGGAGAAAGGAGGTGAAGCCTACCCCGCCCCCACCGCCATCGCCATCGGAGCAGGACCCGGAACCCGTTTCCGACGCGCCCGGCAAGCAGACTGCGGACACCGGCCAGCAGGCCGCGCCGCAAATCGTCAAGACCTCAAAAAATTCCATCGTAAAGCCAAAACAAAAGGAGGAATGATCTTTTGGCAAGAAAGAAAGCAACAGAACCCCAGGACGGGCTGGAACAGGAACCCATCGTTCCCGCTGAAGACATGACGGCTGGCGAAGGCGCCCCCGAACTTGTGGGGGATGCGCCGGAGGGCGCCGCTCCCCCCGACAGCGGGGGTGGTGATATCCTCGCCGATTTTCCCGTTGAGGATGGCAACCCCTTTATGGTGGGCGGGGATGCCCCCGCGCCCTCTGATGGCGACCCTGACGCCGCGCCCGCCGCAGGCAGCGGTGAGGAAGACTATGCGGCGATCCTACAGGCAGTGAAGGACGGCGGCGGGGTAATGCCTGTCCCGCCGGACAGGGACGCGCCCCTTTTGCTCGACAGTGCGGAAAACGGGGACGATGACGGCGATGTGCCGACATCCCTTGTGGATGAAGCCCCCGGCAACGGCCCCGTTCCGGGAGATTCCGCAGCCATCGAAGAACATGGCCGCCGTCCCGTCCCCCGGCGCGAACGGGAGCGCGTCCTCACCATCGACCCCCGGGCCGAGGTGCAGACCCAGGAGGATCTGGAGGACATCGTTTGGCACGAACTCCAGAACGCCAACCGGACCCGGCACCCCCTCACCGGCCAGTTGGGCAACGTGGGCCGGACGGACAATGGGATGGATGTGGCTGTTGTCCTCTACAAGGGCATCCAGGTGCTTATCCCCCTGAAGGAAATGATGGTCCATACCGGCCCGGTGCCCAGCGGCGGCGCAGAGTTCCGTCTCTGGGTGGACGCTGTAACCCGCGCCCTCAATGCCCGGCTGGGTTCCGACATCGACTTTGTGGTGCGTGGCATTGATGAGGACGGCAGGAAGGTGGTTGCCAGCCGCAGGGACGCCATGCTCCGCAAACGCAAACGGTTCTACCTGGAAACGGATGAACTGGGCCGGCACATGATCGAAGAAGGCCGGATCGTGCAGGCCCGGGTAGTGGCCGTGGCGGAAAAGCTGGTCCGGCTGGAGGTGTTCGGCGTGGAATGCAATGTGGCCCCCAGGGGCGCTGCCTGGCTATGGGCGGATGACATCCGGGAAACGCATTATGTGGGCGAGCTGATCCCGGTCCGGGTAGTGAAGATTGAGCGCCCCAGCGTAGACCGTATGAAGATTCAGGTCGATCCCCGGGATGTCTTTGGCGAGGAGGGGGACAACCTCTCCCAGTGTCAGACCCAGTGCCGGTACGTGGGCCGGGTCACCGCCGTACGCCGGGGGCGGATATTTATCCGGCTCAATATCGGCGTCCGGGCAGTTGCCCACGTCTGCATGGATATGCGTATGCCCGGCAAGAAGGACACCGTGGCCGTACACGTAGTCCGGCTGGACGAAAAGAACGGCGCTGCCATCGGCATCATCACCCGCATTATCAAACAAAATCTGTAAAGTAAAGGAGCGGCTTCTGCTATGAAGTTGAAGTACATCAAGCATCTGGCCTTCTGCGTGGTACTCACGCTGGCGCTGACGGTCAGCGCGTTCGCCTCCCCTGTCCCGGATAACTTGGTGGTGGAGAATCTGAACGGCCAGCAGCGCATGGTCAAGACCTATGTGCTCCCGCCCAACGCCGACCCGGAAATGCTGAAAGAGCCGTCATTTGAGTATGACGGCTTTTTCTATGCCTGGGCCTACACCACCAAGGAGGAGCATACCTTTCTGGAAACCAAGGCCGTGACCGAGACCGTAACCGTGGAGACGGCAAAAAAGGATCTCAACACCGTCCTGGAGCAACTGGCCCCCACCCTCCCCTATGATGATGGGGAGTATGCCGGCGAGCTGTCTCTGGATCACACCACCCTGTCCACCGTGGCCGCGGGCTATGCCAACCGGAGCGGGAAGGTGACGGCCACCAAGACCATCGGCCCCCTGGACCGCAACGACATGAGCTATGTCCCGGCCACCACCGTGAAGGACGGCCGGACGCTCTCGCTGGTCAATGTGGAATGGCAGGTCATCGGCACCGACATGGTTGGCGATGTGCTGGCCCCCTGCTCGTATCAGGCGGTAGCCACCTACTCCGCCTCCACCAGCTATCAGGTGGCCACCGGCTACGTCACCACCGCCGAATACAAGGGCCAGGTGGTGTCCGAGGGCGTGGACAGCGTTACCTATACGGTGGTCTATGTGGGCACGGAAATCGTGCCGGAGGAGCCTGAGCCCACTGAACCGGCGGGGCCCAGCGGCGTTCCCCTTGGTGGGATTGCCGCCGCTATCGGCGGGGCGGTTCTGCTGATGCTTCTGCTGGCGGGGGCGGCCAGGGCCGGCGTTTACCTGTTCCGGCATCGGAAAAATGTCTATATCTACGTGCCGGGGGACAAGCCCCGGGACTACAAGCTGGTGGCGAAGTTCCGGGCGGAGCCGGATGCCCCGGAGGTGGACATCCGAAACATGATGCCCTACCCGGACACTGTGATCGCGGTGGAGCTGAAACGGCCCCTGGCGAAGAAGCTGGTGGGCCAGACCTTCACCGTCCGGCACCGCACCGCTGACTACACCTACACCGTCCTCCGGGATCGCCCGGTGGATTGGCACGAGTTCGACCCCACCGAAGAAAAGGAGGAAGCTATTTGAAGCATTTCGGTAAAATCTGCGGCTTGGCGCTGTCCGCTGTGGCGGCGCTGTCCATGACCGCCCCGGCCTTCGCATCGGACTACAGCTTTACCACCGCCGCCCCCCAGGACTACTACGGCAGTACCAGCTATGAGGACGTCTACGGCTCCAAGTATAATTACGGCGGGGGCAATGTGGGGGGCTATGATGTGCCCGAGCTGGAGGACGGCGTTCAGAGCACCACCATGACCGGCGTGATGGAGCGTACCATCCTGCCGGGGCTTCAGCAGGTGGTCGCCACTGCGGACGGTTCCGGCGTCTATGGCGTTGGCGGCGGGGGCGGCGGCCCCTTCACCGAGCTGGTGGAGGGGACTGGGACTGGTTCCGGCTCTCCGGTCATCCCCGACACGCCCCAGATCACGGTGCCCAGCATCCCTGCGTTCACCAGCGTGGAGGGCATGGCCTACAAGGACGGCAGCATCGGCGTTTTGTCCATCCCCAAGCTGAAGATCAACGTGAAGGTGTGGGAGGGCGAGACTGCCGCCAGCATGGCCAAGGGCGTGGCCCATTACAGCTCCACCTCCGGCTGGCAGGGCAATGTGGGCTTGTGCGGCGTGCGCCCAGATAGGGTGTAGTTAGAAGTAGAAGAATGGTACTACCCCGTAAGACAACACGGGAGACAACCTGCTTAACCGAAAGGCGAAAGCTGACACGGGAACATAGCACGGCAGGAAAGCGGTAAGTTGCCTAAAGGCAATTTGGCACGACTGAACCGCAATGTCAAGTGGATATGAGGATAGAACTGGGTTTGTTATTGTGAGCTTCGAGTTTTCGTTACGCCCCGGACAGAGGAAAGTGTCTGAAACCTCTGGCATGAGTGCATCTGTAATTGTCCGCAGTACAGATGGTTGTCAAATAAATCATGAGACCTGCTGGAGAGCCAGTGGTAAAGAAGCGAAAGCATATCC
>CATJRT010000386.1 GCA_949742895.1 uncultured Eubacteriales bacterium
ATCTTCGACAGCTTCCTCGCCGGACACAGTGTCCGCATGATCAAGGATGAGCTGGAGGCCCAGGGCATCCCCGCCACCAAGGGCGGGGCGGAGTGGTCCGAGTCGGTGATACGGTCGATCTTGAAAAACGAAAAATACTGCGGCGACGTGCTGATGCAGAAGCCCTACACCCAGGACTGCATCAGCAAGAAGCAGCTCCGTAATATGGGACAGCTCCCCATGTAACTGGTGCAGGACAACCATGAGGGCATCATCACCCGTGACAGGTTCAACCAGGCAAAGGCGGAGTTCGCCCGGAGGAACGCGGGGCGCGCCCCCAGTCAGAAGCTGGCCCCCACCGGGCGGTCCTGCTACAGCGCCAAGTATGCTCTGACGGAGCGGCTGGTGTGTGGCGAGTGCGGCACCCTCTACCGGCGGTGCGTGTGGACCAAGCGGGGCGAAAAGTTCGCCGTGTGGCGCTGTGCCAGCCGGGTGGACTACGGCACGAAATACTGCCATGACTCGCCCACGCTCCGGGAAGAACCCCTGCAAGCAGCCATCCTCACGGCCATCAATACGGTGATGAGCCAGCGGGAGGTGCTGGTGGGACAGATCGAGAACACCCTGCGCATCACGCTGATTTCCCTCCCCGGCGGGGCAATGAGTACGGTCGGTATCGACCAGCGGTTGGGTGAGCTGGACAAGGAGTTCCAAGCGCTGTTCGCCGAGTCCCAGAACGGCGGGTTCATGAAACACGCGGACGAGTTCCGCCGTATCACCGAGGAGATGGGCAGGCTGAAGGAGCAGCGGGCCGGTCTGCTGAAGCAACAGAACAGCGACTCCGCCGCCGGGAGGCTCATCAAAAACGCGGTGGGCATCCTGAACGCTGGGTCCGGGCGGTTCGACGAGTGGGACGAGAGCCTCATCCGCCAACTGGTGGACACGGTGAAAGTGCTGTCCAAGGACAGGATCAGGGTCTACCTCCGGGGAGGGATGGAGGTTGAGCAGGTAATTGAGACAGACCGGTAAAAGTCAGGGCAGAGAAAAGCACGGCAGGAATGCCGTGTTTTTCTCCGCCCTGACCAATTTGGGCGCATCTGCGCCGGAAAGGGGAGGGGAATCCTATGAACGTCAGGAAACCTGCGGACTACAGCGCCATGTTTACCGCGCTGGACAAGCTGGTGGCGGCAACTCTGCCGCAGATGGAACTGTACTGCGAGATTGGCCGGTTGGTCAGCGGCAGACCAGAGAAAGGGGCGGCGGTGGCTGCGGCGGAATATTTGAGTGCCACATATCCTGACGCCGCCGGCTTCTCCCCCCGAAATCTGCGCCGGATGCGGGAGTTTTATCGTGCCTATGAGAGCATTCCCGAGGTATTGGCCCAAGCCATGACCATCGGCTGGACTCAAAACGTGCTCATCCTGGAGGCGGAGCTGACCGCACAGGAACGGGCGTGGTATATCCGGGCTGTCCGGCGGCTCGAGTGGTCAAAGCTGGAGCTCCAGCAGCAGATCGACGCCGGAGCGCACATGGAAAATACCCTCGACTTTGAAAGCGAACCGTGCTATACTGAGGAAAAATCCGATCATGCGGAAGAACCTGATGAAGTGAGTGGGGTTGAGGGAGCAGGTCCCGGTTATCGCTGTTGTCATCAGCGCCGAGGGGACCGGCGGTCCAGCCGATCCCTCGGGCCACCGCAGGCTGGCCGAATACGGCATTCGTTGCAAGGGAATGTCGGCCCGCCAGCTCACCCGCATCGACTGCGACGCCTTCGACCTACTGATCGGAGAACAAGGAGGAGCCCATCATGCGAAAGAATCTTGGAGCCAAGCCCTACACCTATCCCCAACCGGTATTTATCATTGGTAGCTATGGCCCGGACGGTATGCCGGACGCCATGAACGCCGCCTGGGGCGGCATCAGCGACACCACGGAACTCTCCCTGTGCCTGAGCGCCGGACACAAGACCGTCAAGAACATCCTGGAGCGCAAAGCCTTCACGGTCAGTATGGCGGACGCCGCCCATGTGGTGGAGTGCGACTATCTGGGCGTGGTGTCTGCCAATGATGTGCCGGATAAGCTGACGAAGGTCGGCTTCCACACTACAAAGAGCGAGTTTGTGGACGCACCGCTCATTGATGAGCTGGCTATGGCGGTGGAGTGCTGGCTGGTGAGTTATGACCCGCAGACCGGCCACCTGGTCGGTGAGATCGTCAACATCAGCGTGGACGAGAGCGTTCTCACTCCAGACGGTAAGGTGGACGTGGCCAAACTGGACCCCATCGTGTTTGACCCTGTGAACGCAGCTTACCACAAGTTGGGCGAGAAAGTGGGCAATGCCTTCTCGGACGGGCTGAAGCTGAAATGACAGACTATCGGGCTTTGAATGAGCGGCTTGCGGCGCTGACAAGCGATATTTCCCATCAATTCGCAGAAGGGTGGCTGACAGGGTGACTCGAGAGCAATCGGCCATGAAACGCAGGCGGCTGTGGATCACACTGGGTACTGTCATTGCGATTCTTTTGGTCCTCTGCATCGGGTTTGCGGTCTATGTGGGTGACTACTACCATGCGAACGAGGCAGCGGTACAGGCTATGGCTCCGGCTGACGGCCTGTCGGTCAGCAGAGTAGATGGGGACACCATCGTATTCGCTCCGGCTGAACCCAAGGCCGGGTTGATCTTCTACCCCGGAGGGAAGGTGGAATATACCGCCTATGCGCCACTCATGCGGGCCTGCGCTGAACAGGGAATCCTTTGTGTGCTGGTAAGGATGCCCTGTAATCTGGCGGTGCTGGATGCGAATGCGGCGGATGGAATAGCGGAGCAGTATCCCCTGATTAGTTCCTGGTACATCGGCGGACATTCCCTGGGTGGTGCGATGGCGGCCTCTTACGCGGCTGCCCACAGCAATACGCTTAACGGTCTGGTCCTGCTGGCTGCTTATTCCACCAGCGACCTGAAGGATACCAATCTGGAGGTCCTGTCCATTTACGGGACAGAGGACAAGGTGCTGGACTTGGAGAAATATGAGAAATACAGGGGGAACCTCCCTGCTGAAACCACTGAGTTTGTGATAGACGGCGGGTGCCATGCGGGGTTTGCCTGCTATGGGCCACAGGATGGCGATGGCAGCCCAACGGTTACCAGTGAGGAGCAGATCGCACTGACCGCCAAAGAAATTATAGCTGTAATGCTGGAAAATTAGGAATAGGGGCCGTGCAAAGCGATTGGAGAGCCACATCTAAAGTGGGCGGGCTGTTCATCTCATGATAATCCGAACGCTGTCCTCCAAGTGGGGGACGGGTTCGGATTTATCATTTGCATCGAGAATATCCTTTAGGTTGAAACAGCAAGCGGGGAGGCATCCCAATCAGATGCCTC
>CATJRT010000387.1 GCA_949742895.1 uncultured Eubacteriales bacterium
CCGGGGGCGGATGCGGCAGTGACGACCCCGCGACCCGCGACCCGGAAGATGATACACCTCAAAACCAACAATAAACAAACCATATTAACAAACAGGAGGAAACAGTAATGGAATACAAGAAAACGACAATGGGAGACCTTTCACTGGAGCAGGTAAAGGCGGAGGCAAAGAAGCGCTTCAAGAAGGACATCACGGACGAGCAGGCAAAGGCTTGGCTGGACACACACGGCTCCAAGGAATTGTCCGACAAGGATCTGGACAACGTGGCCGGGGGCTGCGGGCTGTTTGGCCCCAAGCACACCCGTAAGGTCTGCCCCAAATGCGGCGGCAAAAACCTGGAGCACACCAACGAGGGCAATTTCTGGCGTATCATGTGCGAGGACTGCGGCTGGGAAGAGGGCGGCGTGGACTACTGACCGGCAGGGCATTTAATCTCAGACAACGGAGGAAAAGCACTATGACAATGGAAGAAAAGCAGGCTATTATTGAGAAGAATTTAAAAAATGACCCTACCCTGAAGGCAGAGTACCAGGCCCTGGCGGCAGACTTGGCTTCCCCGGAAGAGGCAGCAAAAAAGCTGGAGTCCGACCCGGAACTCAGCGCCCGGTACGCTGCCATCATGGCAAAAATAACCAGTGGCGTGGAGTTTGAGGACGAGGAACTAGGATGTGTAAACGGCGGAATGGCATTCGTTCCAGGGATATTCCAGTCACTGTTCAAATGGATGTTCGGCGGGACTCAGCTGCTGACGTCTGAGCCGACCTCAGCCGGGAAATCAAGCCCACAGACCGACACCTTGGTCTATGATCCGGCCAAGCGAGCGGGCATCACTAATGCGGTGTACGACCCATCCAACCCTGTAAGCCCCAGCCCTCTGGGAATGGGCGGCGGGGCCGATGGAAAGATGAAGCTGCTGTAGGCTGCGAATTTTAAGAGAAAGGGACGCCAATTATGCCAACGTACATACTGAATGAAAACATTGCCCTGCGCAGCTGGCAGCTGGTACCCTATGCCTATTACATCTATGGGGTGCGGGAAGCCAGGGGGCTGAACCAAGAGCAGTTCCAGTTGCTTTTACAGTGCGATGGGCAGCACGACCTGCCCGACTCTCCCCTGCTGCAGGAGCTTGAACGTGCTGGGCTCTGCCGCCGAAGCCGGGAGGGCGACGCCTTGACCGACTGGCAGAAGCACCGGAGCTATGAGAACCGGTATTTCCCGCACCTGAACTGGGCGATCACCGGCAAATGCAACTTCAACTGCCTGCATTGCTTCATGGCGGCGGACAACGCGCCTATGATGGAAGAGTTCACCTGGGAACAGTGCCTGGAGCTGCTGGACGAATGTGTGCGCTGCGGCGTGCAGACCATTACCCTCACCGGCGGGGAGCCCATGCTCCACCCCCGGTTCATGGACATTGTACGCGAGTGTGCCAAGCGCCGCCTGTGTATCTCTGAGGTAAACACCAACGGCAGCTTCCTCACCCCGGAGATGCTGGAGGAGTGGAAATCCCTGGGGATGGATATTATGGTGAAGATTAGCTTCGACAGCGTGGGCCACCACGACTGGCTGCGCAATGTCCCCGGCGCGGAGGAGAAGGCCATGAGGGCCATTCGGCTGTGCAAGGAGAGAGGCTTTAGAGTGCGGGCGCAGACCAATGTGCACAGAGGTAATCTGGACGTGATGTTCGACACGGTGAAGCTGCTGGACTCGATGGAGGTGGAGGAGGTTCGTATCATTCGCACCACGGAGACCCCCCGCTGGAACGAGAACGGCCAGGGGATGTGTCTGGGGCTCCAGGAATACTATGATGAGATGCTGGGGCTCATAGAGAGGCTGGTTGGAGAGGAGCTTGACATACAAGTAGACGTCTGGCAGTTTGCCTATTATTTCCCCAAGAGCAAAACCTACTATTTTCATCCGGTGCAGGCTCAATACGGACAGTACCGGGACTCCATTCCCCTGTGCAAGGGCGCTCGGGGTACCATTGCAGTGGCCCATACCGGGGAGCTCTCCCCCTGCAACCAAATGGCCGGTACTCTGGCAAAGATGGGCATTATGCTGGGGAATGTCAAGAGTCGTCCCCTGCATGAGCTGCTGACAGAGGGCAGCTATCTGGATACGGTCACCATGCCGGTGAGCGCTGTGAAGGAGAAAAATCTCGAGTGTCAGGGCTGCCAGTATTGGCCCGCGTGCATGGGTGGGTGCAGGGCTATCGCCATAGCGCTGACGAAGGACCTGCTCCACACTGACCCAAGCAAATGTCTTTTCTTTAAGGGCGGATATATGAAGAAAATCGACGACACTTTTGCCTCCGCAGATCCGGAGTACCGTTGCGGGAGCGATGTGGGCGATATGGCCCGGGAAGGAGAGTTAAAATGACCATCGAACAGGTAAAAGCGGAAGCAAGGAAGCGTTTTGGCAAAGACATTACCGACGGGCAGGCCAAGGCATGGCTGGAAAAGCAGGCTGACGAGCTGACCGATGAGGATCTGGAGGCTGTGGCCGGGGGCCCATTTATACCATCCATTCGTTTCCTGAAGGAATTCCCCGAGGGAAAAGCCTGATGAAAAACAGCCCCAGTAAAAAGGGGATTGCCAATAGGGGCTATGGAAACACTGTACAAGGAAGCCATGCCCAGTGCGGATATGCGGCAGGCCATGGCAAACGCAGGCAAGGCGGGCACGCTGGGAAAACCCCTGAAGGAGCGGGTCTGCCGGTATTGGCCCCTGTGCATGGGCAGGGGCCGGGCTATCGCCATAGCGGTGACAAAGGGCCTGCCCCATCCAGGCCGCTGCGGAATTTTATCCACGAGCTTGGCCATTATAACGCCAACTACCTGCTGCCCCAAAGCTTCTGGGATGGATCGGGTATGGCGCTGGATGTGCAGGAGACCCACTCTACCGGGCTGGAGGCCCTGTTCGCCTCCCGCGCAGGGGAGATTGTAGGTGAGGAAAACGCGGATATAGTTCTGGAAAAGTACCTGTACAACAAGATAATTGCACTCTTCCTAAATCAGGTCCCAATGGATGAACTGGAGGAGTATGCCTACACCACGCCCAACATCACAGTAGATGACCTAAGCCATAAATGGATTCAGATCATGAACGAGTACGGATTCCCCGAGGGCGCATACCAGGGCACCGAGTGGATGAGGATTAGCCAGCTGTTCAACAGCCCCTTCTATGTGATCGCCTACACCACCTCCGGCCTTGCTACCCTGGGTCTATGGCTGGATAGCCTGGAAGATTACGAGGGCGCTGTGGATCAGTATCTTACCTTTGTCAGCCAGGGTATGGATACATCCATGCGCACAGCCCTGCAGGAAGCCGGCATGACGGACCCCTTCCAGGAGG
>CATJRT010000388.1 GCA_949742895.1 uncultured Eubacteriales bacterium
ATGGCCTTGCGGACCTTGGAGCGGGTGTACTTGGAGCTGACCAAACAGCACAGGTCGATGAGCCGGTGGAAGGTGATGCGATACCACTCGGGCATATCGGCCTGGGTCTTTTCAATCTCCTCCAGCTTCTCCTCGGGATAGTAGATGAGGGTGGCGAGCTGGTCCCGGTCCGCCTTGGACACATTGGTGGCGAACAGATCGTCGATCTTTTCCCGCACCACGCCGGAGGCGGAGTTGAGGATGTGCTGGAAAGCTTCGTATTCGCCGTGGACGTCGGAGATGAAGTGCTCAGTGCCCTTGGGCAGGTTGAGGATGGCGCGCAGGTTGATGATCTCGGTGCTGGCAGCCTGGACGGTGGGGTACTGTTGGGAGAGCATCTTGAGGTAATGCAGGTCGCCGGGGGCATAGACGGCGGATCTTTTCATGGCATAGGTCCCTCCTTAGAACAGAATAGATTGCTTTTATTATCGCACAGCTTGGGCCAAAAGGGAAGAGCGCCTTTGCAAAAGCGTATTGCAACGGAGTAAAAAGTTTGGTATGATATGGTGCGATAAAGGGCGAACCGGGGTCCGCCTGTCCGCAGAATGGAAAAATGAGAGGAGAAAAACGATGAAGAGAAGAATGCTGTCCCTCCTGCTGGCTTTGGCGGCGGTCCTTTCCATGCTGCCTCAGACGGTCCTGGCGGCGGAGCTTTCCCCCGCCGTGTCCGGGAACATCAATTCATCCAGCTACAAAACCGGTGTCCATGAGTACAGCAACGCTACCGTACGCTCCTATCTCTATGAAAACAGCATCGGGGGACTGAGCCGGGTGGAGTTCCTCTACAACACCGTCATCGTGGAGGATTACGACGGGCAGTTCAGCCTGAAGGCCAGCCGCACCATCGAGATGGAGCTGCCCATCTGGGGCGGGTTCTTCGCCGGAGAGCAGTACAATTTCATCATCTTCGGCCAGACGAACACGCAGAAGGATGACAGCGCCGAGGTCATCCGGGTAGTGAAGTATGACAAGAACTGGAAGCGCCTGGGCTCCGCCAGTATGTACGGCGCCAGCACCAGCTCGCCGTTCCATTCGGGCAGTGTGCGCTGTGATGAGTACGGAGGGTATCTCTATATCCGTACCAGCCACCTGATGTACAACGGCCACCAGGCCAACATGATGCTGTCCGTGCGGGAGCGGGATATGACGGTCACCGATTCCTTCAGCGATGTGGAGTTGTCTAACACTGGCTACGTCAGCCACTCCTTCGACCAGTACATCCTCATCGACCAAGCGCATAACATCGCCACCTTGGATCTGGGCGACGCGAATCCCCGGGCATTGCGGTTCAACCGCTATATTGAGAAAGCGGGACAGGACTGCTTCCGTGTAGATCCTGTGACCTGGATCGAAGAGGAGGACGGCGAAAGGTACCCATGGTTCGATTTCAAGCCTTGGGCTGAGCCTGTGGACCTGCGGGAATTTCCTGGCCACAAGGGCGACAACCGCACCGGCTGCGCCGTGGGCGGTTTGGCGGATACCGCTAAGGGCTATGTGGCTGCGTATACCTACGATGGTTACACCGGAACCTTGGAAAGTGAGGGTGATTCCGACGTGTACCTGGCCTTCGTGGATAAAGATGATCTGACGCTGAAAAGTACTCAGAAGCTCTCCAGCGGCGTCAACGCTGTCTCTCTCCGTCTGGTGTCCACCGGAACAGAGGGCGGCTATGTGCTGTGGAACGAGGCCGTGCTGGCCAACTACAAGTATACCATCACGGACACGCTCTATTACGCCGCCTACGACGCCGATGGCAAGGTGACGCAGATTGAGACTGCCAATGCCTTCCTGTCCGACTGCCGCCCCATCTGCTGGAAAGGGAAGGCGGTGTGGTACGCCACGAACGACTCCGGTCCTGTGTTCTACCTGCTGGACGAAAGCGGCGTGGAGCGGGTGCTTCCCGACGCGCGGGCGCGGTTTACCGACCTGTCCCCTACGGGCTACTACCTGGAGGCGGTGTCCTGGGCGGTGTCTCGGAACATCACCAACGGCACCGGGGACGGCTCCACCTTTTTCCCGGCCCAGGACTGTACCCACGGGCAGATCCTCACCTTCCTGTGGCGGGCCATGGGCTATCCTGCCGCCGATGTTCAACCCCCTTTTGAAATGCGGGGGAACGAGTACTATTTCGGTGCGGCGAAATGGGCCTACAGCAAAGGTATGATCGGTACGCAGTTCAATGCTGGCGCTCCCTGTACCCGGGCGGATGCGGTGAATTACATCTGGCAGGCGCTGGACAGGCCCGCCGCCCAGTATGACGGGCGGTTCACCGATATTGCCGCCGGTTCTCCCTACGCCGTAGCGGTGGCCTGGGCATTGGCCAACAATGTAACGACCGGCGCGACGGCCACAACGTTCAACCCAAACGGCATTTGCAGCCGGGGCCAGATCGTTACGTTCCTGTTCCGTGCGTATAAATGAGCGGATCAAAGGCCGCCCCCTCTGTCAGTGGGGGGCGGCCTTGTTCATTTCATTTGCCGGATATGGTATACCCCGGAGGCAGAGGCCAGGATCTTTTCAGGCTCCTCCGGCCGGAACACCTCCGCCGCAATCTGTCCGGCGGAGCTGCCGATCCGTACAGTGCGGGTGCGCACGTGGACCAGAGCCTCCAGCGGCACGGGCCGGGGGTAGTTCACCGTCATGGAGATAGTGGGTGTGACCATGCCGCACTGTACGCCGCAGGTGATGCCCATGCAGGTATCCACCAGGCAAGCGGTGACGCCTCCGTGGACCACGCCCCAGATATTGGACATCCAGGGCAGGGTTTCATAGGCGAAGGTGATGGAACCGGATGGCCCGTCGCACGCTGCAAGGGAGAGGGCGGCGGAGGGGTCTGGCATGGCGTTGGGGATGGCATCCGCCCGCTGGCGGAGGAAAGCCAGAGCGCGCTGGCGCAGCTCTTCGGTAGTCAAGGGCTGAGGCATGAGACAGTCTCCTTTCAGCCGCGCCCCGTCCGCAGGGCTTTGACCAGCCCCTCCTCCGGGGTGACGAACAGGGTGCGGCAGGTGTTGTAGATGACGAAGCCGGGCTTGGCCCCGGCGGGCTTTTTGACTGCCTTCACCGGGGTATAGTCCACCGGCACCTGGGCGGATTCCCGGGCCTGGGAGAACCAGGCCGCCAGCATGGCCGCTTCGGTGAGGGACTGCTCGTCCGGCTCCATGCCCCCGGTCTTGAGGATGACGTGGGAGCCGTGGAGCTTTTGAGCGTGGAGCCAGATATCCCGCTTGTCCGCGTCCTTCAGGGTGAGCCGGTCGTTCTGGCTGTTGTTCTTGCCCACCAGGATGGTGAGCCCCGCGCTGGA
>CATJRT010000389.1 GCA_949742895.1 uncultured Eubacteriales bacterium
CACCCGGAAGGTCTTGCTACGGGTGAGATAGGCGGCGCAAATGCAGAAGCTGACAAACTGCCCCAGGATGGTGGCCCAGGCCGCGCCCTGGATGCCCAGATCCAGCGCGAAAATAGCCACCGGATCGCCGATGATGTTCAGCACCGCCCCCATCAGCATGGCCCCCATGGCGTACTTGGGACTGCCGTCAGCCCGGATGATGGAGGCCAGGGTGTTCTGCACCAGAGCCAGGGGCATCATGGCGTAGATGATGAAGCCGTAGTCATGGGCCAGGGAAATATTGGCGTCAGTGGCACCGATGAGCCGCAGCAGACCGTCCCCCCACAGGTAGCTGATGAGGATGATGACTACGCCGCCCAGGAAAGAGCACAGCACGGCGTTGCCCACAGTGCGGTGGATATCCCCGGCCTTGTTCCGGCCCAGGGATACACTGAGGGACGCCGCTGCGCCGTCCCAAAAGAACAGTGACACGCCCCAGCCGATGACGGTGATGGGGAAGATAACCCCGGTGGCAGCGTTGCCCAGGTAGCCCACACCGTTGCCCACGAAGATCTGGTCCACGATGTTGTACAGGCATGAAATGATGAGCGAAAAAATGCAGGGAATGGCGAATTTCAACAGCAGCTTCCCCAGCTTTTCGGTGCCTAAATAGGTCGAGTCTTGCAATTTTAGTACCTCCCTCAGTTAATTTGCGGACAAAAGGGCGCACGCGGCTGCGTGCGCCCTTTTGTCCATAAAACGACACACGCATGGCATTACCGTACCGTAATCAGGCTTACGTGCAATGCACTGCGTGTCGTTGAATGTCCGTATTCAGTTGACATTGTTCAGTATATCAAATGGATATTTCAATTTCAAAGGTCAATTTTCACAAAATTTCATCTATGCAGGGGCGTTAACCGGTAATGTCCACGTTGAACACGTCCTGACGGCTGAAATCATAGCATTTTTTGCGCCCTGGCACAGATGCATAAAAGCAAAATCCCGGCATACGCGCTGCGTCTGCCGGGATTTCCTTTTAACTTATTGCATCCAACTTGGCCTGAACTTTGCCCAGGAACCGTTCCGGCTTGATGACAAACCGTTCATGGGATCCCTTTCCAATCACCTCCGTCTGGTCGAAGGCGGTGACGGCGAAGGTGATTTTCCGGCCCTCCACAGCGGTGCCCTCCGCCTCGGCCCACCCCTTCATTCCGATGGGGGTAGCCGCATCATGGGACACGTCCAGATGGGTGCCCACGCTGCCCTCGTCCGGCCCCAGGCAGGGCTGGATGGCGCTGGCGGCGGCCTGCTCCATCAGGGCAATCATACAGGGTGTGGCGAACACGGGCACCAACCCGGACCCCACCGCCCCGGCGGTGTTCTCCTGGACGACGGTAGTCTCAGCGCGGCCCTTCAGGCCTACTTCGATAGACATGAGATATATCTCCTTCTTATTTTTTGTCGAAAATCAAGTGCCCAGCGCGATCCACAGGTCATTATACAGCGCCCGGGTGGCCTTGGGCAGGACCACATACATCTCACAGCGGTCCAGCACCTCGTCGGGCGCAGCCATGATCGCATAGCGCTCTGGGTCCAACTCCTCTCCGTACTGCTCCTCATACCAGGCCGGATACCGCTCCAGCGCCTCGGCGTTGGGGGAGGCGTAGCCGATATAATCCATATTGGCCAGATTGGCGTC
>CATJRT010000390.1 GCA_949742895.1 uncultured Eubacteriales bacterium
AGCTACCTGGGCATATGATAAAAATGGCGACGCGGAAGGGACTTGAACCCTCGACCTCCGGCGTGACAGGCCGGCGTTCTAACCAACTGAACTACCGCGCCACAAATATATGGTGGGAACAACAGGGCTCGAACCTGTGACCCCTTGCTTGTAAGGCAAGTGCTCTCCCAGCTGAGCTATGCTCCCTAATGGCTTCTTCCGTTTGTCAGACGCCGAAAGTCATTATAGCAAACAACTGTGGCATCTGTCAATACGAAATCCAAATTTTTATTTTTATTTTTCCCCCGGCCCGGAACAGAGCCGTCCTGGGCCGGGGAGGCGGCTCATCCGGCCGCCTCGTCCAGCAGCGCCCGCAGCTCGCTGCGGGCGAAGCGGTACACCTTGTCGCAGAACTGGCACGTCAGCTCCGCACCATCCTGCTCCTCGATCAGCGAGGTCAGCTCCTCCCGGCCCATGCTGATGAGGGCACGGCTCACCCGCTCCCGGGAGCAGTAGCAACGGTACTCCACTGGGACGTTCTCCAGCTCCTCCAGCTCGAACCCGCTCAAGACCTCCCGCAGCAGCTCCAGCGGGGCCATGCCCTCGTCCAGCCGGGCGCTCACCGCTCCCAGCCGGGCCACGCCCCGCTCCAGGCTGGACACCACCGCCTCGTCTGCGCCAGGCAGGAGCTGGATGAGGTAGCCCCCCGCAGCCTGCACCGTCTGGTCCGGGGCAATGAGCACCCCCAGGGCGCAGGCGGTAGGCACCTGCTCGCTCTCCACAAAGTAAGCGGCCACATCCTCGGCGATCTCGCCGCCCACAAGCTGCACCGAGCCGATGTACGGCTCCTTCAATCCCAGATCCCGGATGACGGTCAGCTCACCGTCCGCGCCCACAGCGGCGCCCACGTCCAGCTTTCCCTTGCCTTTCCGGGGCACGTCCACGGCAGGGTTTTGCACATAGCCCCGCACATTGCCGCCGCTGTCCGACACGGCGGTGAGGGATCCCAGCGGCCCGCCCCCCTTAACCCGCAGGGTGACAGCTCCGTTTTCCTCCTTCAATGCCGCCCCCATCATGGACGCAGCCATGAGCAGCCGCCCCAGGGCAGCTGCGGCCACCGGCCAGCAGTCGTGGATGGCCCTGGCCCGCTCCACCATGTCCCGGGCGGATATGGCCATGGCCTTCACAGGCGCATCCTTGGCGATAACGCGCACCAACTGATCCATCATATTCACTCCTTTTTTGCGGCGAAAAACACACGCTTCGCCCCTTCCTTGGGCGGACGCATGGTCTTGTCGCCGTACTGTTTGATGTTCTGGAATCCCGCTTCCCGCAGGAAACCCTCCAGCTCGTCCATGGTGTAGGCATATTCCTCGTGGTACTCGCTGCCCCGGTCCCAAGCGCCGTCCTCCCGGCGGACGAACAGGTCTAGTCCATATGCGCATATACGGCGGCGGCGGTAATAGTCCGCCCTCCACACACAATAGAAATCCTCGTCCTCGTCCAGGTAGGTCTGACCATCCGCCCCCTCCAGGGCCGCGGGGGTCTTTACATCGAACAGAAACAATCCGCCGGGGTTCAGGAAGAAGTGGGCCGCCCCGAACATATCCTTCACCAACCGGGGCCGGGTCAGGTAATTCACGCTGTCCAAGCCGGAAATGATGGCGTCCACCTCCTCCGGCAGATAGAGCCTCGCCATATCCTGACACAAAAAACGCACGCCCAGTCCCTGGCATTTCTGGTCGGCAACGGCCAACATATCCGGGGAGAGGTCGGTGGCGATCATCTGATAACCCCGCTCCGCCAGCAACTTTGTGAGGCTCCCGGTACCGCACCCCAGCTCCGCCACCAACCGGACGGGCCGCTTCAGCTTTTGGAAGTGCCGCTGGGCATAGCCTGCCCACTTTTCGTAGTCTACATCTCCCGTCAGCTCATCGTAGCGGGGGGCCAGCACGGTGTATGCGTCCATGTCCATCATCACTTCAACTTGGGCAGCACGGCCTTGTAGCCGTCCGCGCCGTACTGCAAAGCCCGGTTTACCCGGCTGATGGTGGCGCTGGACGCGCCGGTGCGCTGGAGGATATCGTTGTAGATCATCCCCTCGTCCAGCAGCAGAGCCACCTCCAACCGCTGGCTCATGGCCCGCAGCTCAGCCACGGTGCACAGATCCTGAAAAAAAGCGCGGCACTCCTCCTCAGAGCCCAGCGACAAGATCGCCTGAAACAGCAGGCGGTCCTGATGGTGTGAGTCTTTTTGCATCGAATATACAGCCTCCGTTCAAAAGGTGGTGCGTCACCATGATTTTATCATGATGCTTTAAGGAAGTAAAGAAAGAATTGACATGAACCACAAAAAAGGCTTGCAGAGCGGAGGAAACTTGATTATAATAGTGGCTGTCAGGCGGGTCCATCCCGCACGGGCGGACCGGATAAGGCAAATCCATCCACGATGGTTGCGAATCCCGGCCGCAGAGGTATTTCATCATGGTAAAAGCGATCGTGGGCGCCAACTGGGGCGACGAGGGCAAGGGCAAGATCACCGACCTGCTGGCGGAGGGCTCCGACGTGGTGGTCCGCTTCCAGGGCGGTGCCAACGCCGGGCACACCATCATCAACGACTATGGACGGTTCGCCCTGCACATACTCCCCTCCGGCATCTTCTATCCCCACATCACCAACATCATCGGCAACGGCGTGGCGCTGGACGTGTTTAAGCTGGTGAAGGAGCTGAAGGAGGTCACGGACCAGGGCGTCCCCGCCCCCCGCCTCATCATCTCGGAGCGGGCGCAGCTCCTCATGCCCTATCATGTCCTCCAGGATGGCTATGAGGAGGAGCGCCTGGGCGGCAGGGCCTTCGGCTCCACCAAGAGCGGCATCGCCCCCTTCTACTCCGACAAATACGCCAAGACGGGCATACAGGTGTGCGACCTGTTCGACGACCGGCGTCTGCGGGAGCGTCTGAACGCCGCCGTCACTCTGAAAAACATCCTTTTCGAGCACCTGTACCACAAACCCGCACTGGACGAGCAGGTCCTTTACGGCCAGCTCATGGAGGTGCGGGAGCTGGTGCGGCCCTACGTGGGCGACGCGGTGGGCTTCCTCCACAAAGCACTGGTGGACGGCAAAACGGTGCTGCTGGAGGGCCAGCTCGGCTCTATGAAGGACCCGGACTTGGGCATCGTGCCCATGACCACCTCCTCCCACACCCTGGCGGGCTTCGGCTGCGTAGGCGCACCGGTGCCCCCCACCGCCATTAAGGGCGTTATCTGCGTCACCAAAGCGTATTCCTCCAGCGTCGGCTCCAGCGCCGAGCCCTTTGTCAGCGAGCTGCTTGGCCCCGAAGGGG
>CATJRT010000391.1 GCA_949742895.1 uncultured Eubacteriales bacterium
CGCGCACACCGCCCTGCCGTTGGTGACGACGGTGGACGAGATGACCATATTCACCCGGTCACCCAGAGCGGTTTCGGCGGGCAGGGAATCCACCGCCTGCTTGGTAACGGGGACGGATTCGCCGGTCATGGCGGACTCGTCGGCCTTCAGGTTGGCGCACTCCAAAATGCGGGCGTCGGCGGGCACCAGGTCCCCCGCCTCCAGCACGATAACGTCGCCCGGAACAAGCTGCTCCGACTCCAGCCGGACCTGCTTCCCGTCCCGGATGACCTTAGCCAGCGGCGCGGACATCTTCTGCAATGCCTCCAGCGCCTTTTCCGCGTTGTCCTCCTGTGCGATGGAAATACAGGCGTTGACCACCACGATGACCAGGATGATCAGCGCCTCGATCCAGTCCTCTCCCCCGGTGGAGATGAGGGACAGCACTGCCGCTGCAAGCAGCACCAGGATCATGGGGTCCTTCATCTGGTTTAGAAACCGGACGGCAAGGCTCTCCTTTTTGGTCCCCTCCAGCCGGTTTGGGCCGTACTGCTCCAGCCGCTCCGACGCCTGCCGTGTAGTGAGCCCGGCGGTCCGGCTGGTATCCAGCTCGGACAGCACCTGCTTTGTGGTCTTGGCAAACCATTGGCTCATGTGCGCAACACTCCTTTTTCCTTCACTCATCATGATACCCAATCCTATGGGTCGAATGGTAGGGAAGACCAGACAAGCTAAGAAAAAGACCTGTCCGCAGTTTTTACACTGCGGACAGGTCTTACCGTTTCATACGAGACCAGAGGTCAACCCTCTTGCTGTTGGCGCTCGCCGCAACGGCCCCACAGGACCGCTGCCGGTTACTCCCCTATCGTTGGCCATATCCTACCACACCCCGCCCCGGCTGTCAAGAGGGGAGCGGTTGTCAGGCGGGGGGTTGTGTCAAGGGTGTGTTTATTCGACGTAAGTATCTTCGCTTCATGCGTAGTAAGGAACACAGGTAACGCCTAATTCGTCTACAATGTTTTTGTACGGAGAAAAAAGAGCATAACCATCACCGCAGGAATGTATTCCAATTAAGCTATAACTGGAACCGCCGTTATACACCAAAACCGGACCGCCGCTGTCGCCCGGAGCAGACTTATAATCCGCAATCGCAAAATTTTGAAAAAAGTACTCGTTCTCATCGTCGTAGAACCCATTTTCCTCATACTTTATGATTTTTCCAGTAGATAACCCTGTTTCCTGCCCATACATAACTACCGTACCTTCTGGAATCTTGTCAGTTCGTGCTGATACAATCCTGTAGCCATTGACCACCTCTGAAGAAATTGTGTTGCCTGTTGTAAGATTAACAAAAGAGGCGTCCGCTGTCATTCTATTCTTATATGAAACCTTTGAGACGATTCCAACCATCTCACCTTCATAGGTTATAATCTGAAAATGCCCGGGGCAACATGGCCTGCAGTCACAAATCCTTTGACGCCCTCACTGTTTACTGCGGGAAATCCAAGCGTTCCATTTGTGCCGGTTTTTTGATTTGTAATTTTTGCCCCTGCCCGTAACGCTGCCTGAGGAACCCACCCTCTGTCAACATTTTGAAATTCCACGTATTTATAGTCTACATCTACAAGCGCCCGGATCTTCGCTTCTTGTTCCGCGTCCAGATTGATCACTGATACAGTGACCTTACCCGTCCGGATTTCAGGGCCAAATGATGATATCCTGACCCCCTGC
>CATJRT010000392.1 GCA_949742895.1 uncultured Eubacteriales bacterium
AAACCTTGCGTCATTCCCTCGGCATACGGCCGCAAGCCGGACGGAATCTGGCCAAATGATGATATCCTGACCCCCTGCTCCCTGAGCAGCTCACAATGATCGACAAATGTATCGACTATACCGTATAACTTGTTCCGGGAAGCCGGACAGGGTGCAACGGCCACATCGTATCCCGCCGCGGCCCGTATCTCACTGATAACAGCACCGCTCATATCGGTCGACAAAACCACCAGTTTACCTGAGTCGTCGATATACGACCCGCCATAATAATCCGGATAAACCTCGCTCCCCTCAACAGCGCCTGATGAATTGTAAGCCGCGGCGTCCGCCTGAAAAGAATCCAGCATTTTGTCGTAAATTCCAATGCTTTCCCACTGCGTAGCAAAAAATTCTTCGTCATACTCTTCAGGAAGGGGTATCCCGTCCATACCGGCAGAAGTCGATACGGCCGATGCGGCCGACGCATTGCAAACCAGCAGGATCAGGATCACTGTGACAACGCCAATCAACCTTTTTTTCATGACATACTCCTTTCATGTTCCCTTAGGGCCTCAGCCTTGCGTCTCCTTACTGTTTCATTTTACCATATCCTCCCTCTGATTACAAATACTTTGTGGCAGAGCGGAACGTTTCCCGTTTCCCCGTAAAAAAGGGCGGGACCCTTCCGGGCCCCGCCGTCTCCGTATTCGCTTATTCCTCCGCAGGCTCCGGATAACTGGGCTCCGGCTCCGCCGACGGCTCAGGGTTCAGGCTGTCATAAAGCGCCGTATTATAGGCCATATAACGGTTGTAGAAGTCGCTCACGTCCAGCCCTGAAATGGCGTCGTCCACAATGACCTCCGCCTCGTCCATAGCCGCCAGGATCGCGGCGTCCGCCCCGTCGGTGTACCAGTCCTCTTCATACTGGCTAACGTCAATGGGCAGGCGCAGGATGATGTGATAGCCGAACATCGTCTCCACGATGCCGGACAGCCCGCCCACCTCCAGAGCCAGGGACGCCTCCTCGAACTCGCTGACCATGTCGCCGGGAACGGCGGTGTAGCCGTCGGGGGCGGCCAGCGCACCGTCTGCGTTGCGGCCGTCCTCGCTGTGTTCATTCATCAGCTCGTCAAACTTTGCCTCCAGCCCGTCCGCGTCCTCCGCCTGGAGCTGGGAGAGCAGGTCCTCCGCCTGGGCCCTTTTCCCGGCGATCTCGTCATCAGACAGGGGCTGCTGGCTGTCGTCCACCGTTTTCAGCAGGATGTGCTTGACGCGGTAAATCTTCTGGTCGGCCACATACTGCTCCAGATCGGCGGCGGTGGGCTCACCCATGAACTTTTCCGCGTAATTGGTAAACATATAGTTATTTTCCGCGATATAGAGGAAGGTCTCCTCATCCACACCCAGGTTCTGGAGGATGTTTTCCAACCCCAGCTCGTCGATCTGGCCCTGAAGCTCTTCCCGCTGCTCTTCTGTCACCGTCACATCCAGCTCCCGGCACAGTTCCCGCATCACGGCGTGGTACACCACCACATTTCGGGTGCTCTCCAGGATGTCGTGCCGGAACTCCTCGTCGGTGAAGTCCACGGGCACGCCGGATATATACCCATTGTAGTCCGTATTATAGCAGTAATTGCTCAGCCAGTAGAAAAAGTACTGGTTGGAAACTGGGGTGCCGTTCACCGTAACGGCAGCGTCGCCGTCCTTCAGCCCACTGCAAAACTCATACATGGTCTGGGTCAGGTCCGCCACAATTTCGGCGCTGGGGCTGGCGTCGGGTTCGGCGGATACAGCCGCGCTGGGGTCCGGCGCACCGGACTCTTCACCTGTGGTGTTCTTGCAGGCGTACAAGCTCAGACACATGGCCCCTGCCGCCAGCAGGGCCAGCAAACGTTTCTTAGTCGTCATCATCATGTCTCCTATCCAAAAAGTATCGTTCAGACCGTCAATGTATCTTCGTTATTGTATCACTTCGCAGAGCAAAAGGCAATCGCTTTCCCGCTGAAAAGCTTTCAGGGAACAGAAGCGTGGCCAATCCGAGCGTGATAACACCGTCACCCCATCAATCCCCGGTACTTATCTATCACCTGAACCGCCATGCGCAGGGGATCCTCCCCTTTTTTCAGCTTCAGGGTGAAGGCGGGCTTATCTCCCGGGGAAAACAGCAGCCGTCCAGGATAGCCTCCTGCCAATGCGGCGATGGGTTCCAGCTTGAACCGGGACAGGGAAAAGATGATGCTGGCCCCCTTCTGTGAGATATCCACGACGCCGCACGACGCCGCACGCCCCCGCAGCAGGGCCACGGCGATGAGGTTGTTCACCTGCCGGGGCGGGTCGCCGAAGCGGTCTATGAGCTCGTCGGTCATGTCGTCCGCGTCCTCCTCGGTACGGATGCGGGCAATCCGGCGGTAGAGGTCCATGCGCTGCCCCGCATCGGGCACATAGCGGTCCGGGATGGACGCGGCCACCAGCAAATCGGCGGTACACTCCTCCCGCCGCGCCGGGGCCTCTCCTTTTTCCTCTAAAACCGCCTCCTCCAGCAGCTTCAGGTACAGGTCGTAACCCACGCTCATGAGGAAGCCGGACTGCTCCGGACCCAGCAGGTTGCCCGCACCCCGGATCTCCAGGTCCCGCATGGCGATCTTGAACCCGGAGCCAAACTCGGCGAACTCCCGGATGGCGGACAGCCGCTTGGCGGCGATCTCCGTCAGCACCTTGCCCTGGCGGTAGGTGAGGTAGGCGTAGGCCCGCCTGGGGGAACGGCCTACCCGGCCCCGGATCTGATGGAGCTGGGCCAGCCCCATCCTGTCTGCGTCCTCGATGATGAGGGTGTTCACGTTGGCAATGTCGATGCCCGTCTCGATGATGGTGGTACACACCAGCACGTCTACCTCCCCGTCGGACACCCGGGTCATCACGTCGCCCAGCTCCTCCTGGCTCATCTTGCCGTGGCCCACCGCCACCTCCGCCTCCGGCCCCAGCATGTCCTTGATGCGGGCGGCGGTGCGCTGGATGGTGTCCACCCGGTTGTGGAGGCAGTACACCTGCCCGCCCCGCTCCAGCTCCCGGCGCATGGCGTCAGCCAGCACCGACCAGTCGTGCTCCAGCACATAGGTCTGCACCGGCTGGCGGTTGGAGGGGGGCTCCTCGATGGCGGACATGTCCCGGATGCCGGACAG
>CATJRT010000393.1 GCA_949742895.1 uncultured Eubacteriales bacterium
ACCGGCGGTTCTGTCACCTTTGACCAGAACTACGGCGGAGCCGGGTATGAGGAATGCGGGAAGGACATCGACCGGCTGCTCTCCAGTGTGGCGGAAGACCGCATTAACACGCGGATGGAGCAGGAACTGACCGAGGAACTCCAGGCCGAAGCCAACCATATCCACTATGGGAATGCCCATTTGGGCGTCCATGTGACGGTAAACCGAATGAGCGTGGTGCCGGAGTATCTGGCCCAGGAATACAGCCGGGTGTCAGCGCCCCTGCTGCTGCTCTCCAAACGGATGCAGAAGCAGGTGATACAGGTGCTGAAGGACCGCAGGCAGGGAGGCAAACAGAACGGCCTTCTGATGGGCCGGCGGCTGGAGGCCAGAAGCCTGGTGCGAAACGACGGGCGGTATTTCTACAAGAACAATCTCCCCCAGGACAAGGCTGAGCTGGCAGTGGCGCTGCTGGTAGATGAATCCGGCAGTATGTGCTGTCTGGATCGGATCACCACGGCACGGGCGGCCAGCATCGTCATCTATGATTTCTGCAAAAGACTGCATATCCCTGTGATGATCATGGGCCATACCGCGGGCGGCAAGCAGGTGGAGCTTTTCTCCTACGCCGATTTTCATTCCATCGACGGCAAGGACTGCTACCGCATGATGGATATGTCCGCACGGGGCTGCAACCGGGACGGCGCCGCCCTGCGCTATGTGGCGGAACAGCTGGTCAAGCGTCCGGAGCAACACAAACTGCTGATCCTTATTTCGGACGGGCAGCCCAATGACGACGGATACTCCGGGACAGGGGCGGAAGCCGACCTGCGGGGGATCCGCCGGGAGTACACAAACAAAGGCGTCACCCTGTTTGCCGCGGCGATCGGGGACGACCGGCAAAACATTGAACGCATCTACCAGGATGGGTATCTGGACATCACAGACCTGAACCAGCTGCCTCAGAACCTGGCGAAGCTGATCGCCCGGTACATCCGGGTGGCGTAGAAAGGAGTAAGTAACTTGGCCAATTATTATGGATTTACCCGCACCAACTATTTTGCGGTGAAGGATGAAGAAAAGTTCCGGCAGCTGATTGCTTCCTGCCGGGGCAGCGAGGAAGATCCCGAAGTCTGGAAAGAAGCGGTGGATGGTCAGACGCTGTTTGCGTTTGGCTGTTGCAGCAGCCTTTCCGGCCTGCCCTGCGGCGATGAGGAAGAGTATGAATGTGATCTGGGTGCTTTCCACAGCGCATTGCAGCAGGTCGTTGCCGACGGTCATGCGATTATCATTACCGAGGTTGGCTATGAGAAGCTGCGCTATCTGGTGGGTGACTGCACAGTCATCACTTCCCAAGAGATCACCTATACAAACCTGAGTGACATCGGGCTTGCGAAGGCAAGGCAGCTGCTGAAAAATCCGCAGTACAATCCGGTTATGGAGTATTAGGACTGTGTACGAGCCGCTTTGCGGCAGGAAATAGACAAAAACAGAAAGCGAGGAAAGAATCATGTTGATCGCAAAGGAAAACAGCGAGCGTATCCCCCCGATGCCCGAAGGTATGTACGAGGCCGTCTGCACCATGCTCATTGATATGGGGGTGCAGAACAATCCCCGGTTTGGCACCAGCTCCCGCAAGATCCGTCTTGTCTGGGAGGTGCTGGGCCAGACTGTCAGGATCGGCGACCAGGAGTACCCCCGGCAGATCTCCAAGGAGTTCACCAACTCCCTTTCGGACAAGAGCAATCTGCGTAAGGCGCTCCAGTCCTGGCGTGGCAAATCTTTTACGCCCCAGGAACTGAAGGGCTTTGATCTTCGGAAGGTTTTGGGGGCCGGGGCCGTTCTCCAGGTGATGCACAAGACCGGCGAGAACGGCGACTATGCCAATATCGAGACCATCATCCCCATGGTAGGGAAAAAGCCTCCGACGGTGAATCCGGTCATCTTTGACCTGGATGATGCCGGTACCTACCCGGCCTTCCAGACCCTTCCCCGGTACATCCAGGAGGGGATCGCCAAGTCGGAGGGCTTCGAGTTCACCGGGCTCACGGTAGCGCCGAAGAGCAATCAGGCGCAGCCCCCTCTGCCGGGGGATTCTTGCGCGCCCCCCGTTCAGGCGGGCGGTATGTATCCTCCGGTGGATGACCAGTATGGGGAGCCTCCCGCGGGAGGGTTCTACGACATTCCGGAGCCCATGCCGGCAGCGGCATTTTAGGGGCCCGGTTTCATCAGGCGCCGCGGATGCGGCAGGAAAGGGGCAGGCGGCAATACGGCCGTCTGCCCCTGCATTTTCATTTTGAAGGGATGATCGATATGGATAAAATCATGCAGATACACGAGCTGGTTGCAAAGCTCAACCAGTACCGGCACGAGTATTACAACCTGGCGGCCCCTTCGGTTTCCGATGCCCAGTACGACCTGCTTTTTGATCTGCTGGCCTCGCTGGAGAAGGAGACCGGCTGCATTATGGCCAACTCTCCCACACAGACCGTGGGCTACCAGGTGGTAGACGGCTTGGAAAAGGTTTCGCACCCCATCCCGCTGCTTTCCCTGGACAAAACGAAGTCGGTGGAGGAGGTATCGGCCTTTATTGGGAGCTGTCCGGTGATGCTCATGTACAAATACGACGGCCTGACCGTAAAGCTGGAGTATGAAGATGGTAAACTGGTGCGGGCCTCCACCCGCGGCAACGGGGATGTGGGCGAGGACATCACCCACAACGCGCCGGCCATCGACGGCATCCCCCAGCAGATTCCCTATCCGGGCCGGCTGGTGGTGACGGGCGAAGCGTACATCCGAAAGGGTGATTTTGAAAAGGTGAAGGAGAATCTGCTGGACAGCTTCGGCAGACCCTACAAAAACTCCCGCAACCTTGCGGCGGGTTCGGTCCGCAGCTTCGACGCCTCCGCCTGTGCCGGGCGCCGCCTGCGGTTCAGCCCCTTCGGTGTACTGGAAGGTCTGGACGGCCTTGCCCTCACGCCGAACAGCAAGCACGCCAAGCTGGCTGCGTTGAAAAGGCTGGGTTTCTCCGCCTGCGGCCGCTATCTGCTGAAGAACCCGACCCCGCCGGTAACGGTGGATGAACTGGAGCAGTGGATCGGCAACCTGCGGAAGAAGGCGGCCGCCGAGGATATTCCCATCGACGGGATCGTGGTATCCTTTGACGAGATCGACTATTCCCGTTCCCTGGGACGAACCGGGCACCACTATCGGGACGGACTGGCTTTTAAGTTTGACGATGAGCTGTACGAAACGGTGCTGCGGGAGATCCAGTGGAATCCCACCCGCACCGGCCTTATCAGCCCGGTGGCCGTTTTCGACCCGGTGGAGATCGACGGGGCGACC
>CATJRT010000394.1 GCA_949742895.1 uncultured Eubacteriales bacterium
ACCCCGCTGAGGCTGGCCCCGGTCAGGCTGGCTGCTGTCCTGGCCCTGCCCGCCGCCGAACAGCTTGTTCAGGAAGGGGAAGGTGGCGGTGCGGCCCTCGTCGTCATCGTCGGAGGAGTCGTCGGAGGATACCAGACCGTCCGCGTCCTCCGCGCCGCCGAAGGCGGACATCATTTCTGTGGAGATGGATTCCAGGTCCTCGTCGGAGATTCCCATTTTTTTCATCATGTCGTCCACCGGCTTGATGCCAAGCTCCCGGGCGCATTTGAGGCAAAGTCCCTGGTTTTTGGTCTCGCCGTTTTCAATTTTAGTAATAAAAATCACGGCTACATTTTTCTGACAGCGTGTGCAAAGCGTAGGCTGCATGGTATCGCTCCTTTCGGGAAAGCGGTTAGGGCTGCTTGAGACAGACCATATCAGATAAATATGAACGCGTTATGAATTTTAGAGTGGTAATTTTCACACGGGGAGGCAAATTTCGCGAAGGGAGCCAGTGTTCAGCCAGCCAGCCCGTTGAGCAGGCGGCTCAGGCCCTGGACGGTGAACAGGGACAGCACCGGGGTGTCCGGCTGGCTTGGCACCCATCCGGCCAGCTGGCCCAGCCACACCAGCACGACGACCGTCAGCAAACCCTTTACAAGTCCGATGGCCAGCCCGCCTCCGGTGTTGACGGTGGACAGGATGGGCAGGTGGAAGGCCAGGTCCAGGGCGTGGCTGATGAGGAACCAGGCAAGTAATACCGCGATGAATATGATGCCGAAGAGCAGCGCCTTGGCGATGCCCTGAGACAGGTAGACGGCCAGGGAATCCAGTGGGTGAAGTATATCAAACTGGACTCCGCCGTCCTCCATGCCCTGTTCCAGGAAGCCGGTAAAGCCCTCGAATAGCCCGTTTTCCGTGATGGAATCTATCAGCTCATCCAAGGTGTAGCCGGGCAGGGGAGGGTCGGCGGTGACGGCGGGAGTGGGGGCCACCTCCTGGACGGCTTGCACAATAACAGGCCGGAGAATGTTGGCCACCGGCTTATAGAACAGGTCAGACAGGAACTGGGCGGCGAAAAAGGCGACAAACACAGCGGCCAGGCCGCACAGGGACAAAATCAGCCCCTTGCTGGCCCCCCGCCAAGCGAAAAACGCCAGAAGAGCCACAATCAGGATGTCGAACAGGTATGCAGGCATAGCAAGACCTCCTTATTATTGTTAGGGGATATAGAATCCGGCGCTGTCCACCGAGATGAGGATGGCGGAGCCGTCGGGCATGAGCAGCACGGTGCGCGCTCCCTGGGTGCCATCCAGCGTGCTGTAAAGCTCCAGCTTGTCGGTGTAGATGTCCAGCCGGTCGCCGGTGAGCACAGCCACATACCGGCCGGCGGCGGCGATGGACAACACCTGTTCGTTCAGCGCCAGGGTCTGCCGCTCACCATGGGCATCCACCACCCACAGTTCAGTTTGATTGCCTGCCCGGAAGCGACTGAGCAGCGCGGCGGCAAAGCCGTCGCCGCCCAGAGAGTACCGCCGGAGATACCGATTTCCCCAGCTCACCGGGACGGGGTCTTCGTTCCGCTTGGCGATGGTTAGCCCCTGGTCGCTGAGGGTCCACACCGCAGAGCTGGTGTGGCGCATATCCAGAGCCACGCCGTTGCCCAGCGAATGGGTGGAATCCGGGACGTAATCGCCGCCGGTATAGCTCATGGCGTACAGGGAGAGGGTGGTGGCAAAGGCGCCATTGTTCTGGCCGATGGTGAGGGTGGCCAGTGTGTGGCCGTCATCGGACAGGGCGGCGTCCATGATGAAGGCGGAGGACAGGTTGACGGTCATCACCGGGTTGTAGGACGAATCGTACACCGTCACCGCCCCCCGGTAGCCGCTGGCCTGGGTGACTACGGTGAGCTGTCCATTTTTTTAGTCGGGCGGACAGGATGGGGCTGAGGTCGCTGGCGGACCAGATCAGGGTGCGCTGGCCCAATACGTACAGGGAGGAGCCGCCCGCGTCGTACACCACAGCCAAGGCACCGTTGGTGTTTACTACCGGGTTGGTCATGGATATGGACTGGTTGATGTACCGGGTGCCGCTGCCAGAGTAGAGGGAGAGGTTGTTTCTGGAGCAAACAAGCAGGTCTCCGTCCAGCACGACGAAGATGTCGTTCAGATCTCCGTCGTAGGAGAAGGACTCCGCTTGCCCACTGTCGCTGCGGGCCAGGGAACGGTAGGTGAACCAGCGCTTGAGGCTGTCGAGATTGAGGCTGTCCCGAAAGGCCACCAGCACCACCAGGCAGAAGCCTACTGCCAACACCAGCAGGAACGCCAGCAGCCGCACCAGGAAGTTTGGCTTCTTCTTCGGCTTATTCGGTTGTCCGGCATTTGGTTCCTTCATGGCATACTCCCTGATTTACAGCTCCATGGACAAATATATCATATCTACAAGCTGACTGGCAGCTTCAAATATGGGATGGTCATAGTGTTGGATGAAAAACCCCGGCACGGTGTGGGACCGGGTGAAACCGCAGGCTTCATAAAAGGGGATAGTCAGGGGACTGTCCCCGGTGCCCACCAGCAGGCGGGAAAAGCGCCCCCGGCAGGTCTGCGCGGCGAACTCCACCATGCTCCGGCCATAGCCCCGGCGCTGAAATTGGGGTTCCACCGCCAGGTTTTTCAGCTCCGCCGTGCCGTTTCCCACGTCCGCCACGACGCATACGGCCCGGACCCCGCCGTTCTCCTCCAGCGCATACATAGTCCCGCACCCCAGATAGCGGTCGATCATGTCCTCCTGCTCATCTGCCAGAAGGAGCAGGGAAAGATAGCGCTTTTTGTCTGCTTTTACCTGAAAAATGTTCACAGCACATCCTCGTCATACCATAGATTGGTCATGTACAGGCCGTCCGGCGGCGCCGTAGGCCCCGCCAGTGTGCGGTTACGGGACTTTAGGATGGCGGGTA
>CATJRT010000395.1 GCA_949742895.1 uncultured Eubacteriales bacterium
AGGCCACGTCGTAGTCCGCGCCGTTGGTGTAGGGATACGCGCCGAAGTTCTGCATGGCGGGGGCGGAGTGGTTGTCCTTGAGGAAGGTGTCCACAATACGGCCGGAGGGGTTGACATTGCCCGCCAGGATGTCCGCCACGGCGGTGATGCCGGTCATGCCCACGTCGCCGATCCACAGCACCGCATCGATGCCGTAGTCGTCCACGAAGTCCAGCTGGAGGGTATTGGAGGAGTTGAGCAGCACCACGATCTTCTTGAAGGTGCCGTCGGCTTTCAGCTTCTCCAGGTTTTCAAACATCTCGACTTCTTCCTTGCACAGGCGCAGGTAGTCGCCGCCGGTCATATAGGGCTCCAGTTCAGGCAGGCCGGAGGGCAGGTCGGCCCCCTCGCCGCCGGATCGGGCCAGCACCACCAGGGCCACATCGCCATACTGGGACCAGGTGCCCTTCAGTGCGTCGGAATACTCGCCCCAGGGCACCTCGTTGATGCGGTACTGGCCCTGGTTGCCGCCAGTGGTGTCGGCGTTCACCCGCTTATAGCCTGCCCCGGCGTAGAACTTCCACTGCTCGGGGTTGACGGAATTCTCGCCAAACGCCCCGTCGATGGCGGCTTTGAGGGAGATAGCGTCATCCGCGGAAACCTGACCGGAGCCGGTTCCGCCGTACAGCAGGTTGAAGCTGGACTGGGAGAAGGGGGTGAACTTTGTGCCCTGGGCCAGGGGCAGGGTGTTGTCCCGGTTGACCAGCAGGGCCGCGCCCTCCGCCTCGATGTCGTGGCACAGCTGCTTTTCAAAGGCAACGAGGTCTTCCTCGCTCTCGTAGTCGCTCCAGAAATAGATTTTAGCATCGGGGTCGGGAATGACCTCCTGAGTCTTGGCCCCCAAGGCCACGTTGATGGCGGTGGCAAAGGCATTGGTCACCGGGATAGCCACGATGCATACCACCAGCAGCAGGGCGGTTACCACTGTGAGGATCGTCCACAGCAGACTGCCTTTTTTCTTCATACAAAACGCTCCTTTTTTGAGACAGGCTCCAGGCGGTCGCCCGGCCTGGAGCCTGTCGTGTATTCTATACAAATAGATTCCTGCTTCAGACGGCTGCGTCACTCAGCCTTAGTAGCAGTATTGCCGTCGATGGTCCACTTCTCCGCGCCAGCCCCGGCCCAGATCTGGCCGAACGCGCCCAGCACGTCCTCGCCGGGGGCGGTGACGGTGAGGGTGTTGCCCTCCAGCACGTAGGTAAACCCATCCCGCTCCATGCCGTACTCGGGGTATTTCACCTTCATGTTGGTGTCGTCCAGCAGCACCAGCACCAGTCCGCCAGCTTCGTAAGAGGCGATACCTTCCTCCCCGGCAGGCTCGCCGCCCTCAGCGGGGGCCTGGCCGCCCTCGGGGGCGGGCAGGGTGGAGATGTCCTCGCACACGAAGGTGTAGGCTGCGGTGTTGCCGTCACCCAGATCGCGCTCGGCGGAGAAGGAGGCCTTGCTGCCGTCCATAGTCACATCCACGTCCTCGCCGCCCAGGGTAACGGAAATGGCGCCGTCGGCCAGGTTCCAAGTGCCGTCGGCAAACTTGTCGTACCCCGCATACAGCAACAGGGTACCATCGGCCTGAAGATAGGCGGTGGCGTTCTTCTCCGCGTCGGCGAAGGTTCCCACGTGCTCGGGAGCGGTGAACTCCTGCTTATAGGCCTGGATAAAGGCGTTGGCGTCGGCGAAGTTCTGGCCCTCCTTACCCTCCATGGGGGCCACGCGGGTGTAGGACATACCGGGCACCACGGGGAAGGTCAGGTCGAAGGAGTACACCCCGGCCACGTCATAGGCGTAGGCGGTCTGGGCGTTGGACTCGTTGCCCGCCTCGTCCACATAGGCGATCTTGATCTGGAGACAGGCCACGCCGTCTTTCTCTACTTCCTTCCAGGTGCCGGACATGTAGCTGGCCGTAAAGGTGGGATTGGTTGCGGCATCCGAGGCATCGAAGTTGGCGAACATATACTTGTCGGCCACGGCGGTGCCGTCCTCCTTCAGGTTCAGCAGAAAAGCCGCGTTCAGCATGGAGGCGTTTTCACCGCCCTCCTCATAGGTGCCCCAGAACTGGTAGGTTTTGCTGCCTCCCTCATCGCCGTTTCCGGCGGGCTGGGAAGGAGTTTCAGCAGGGGCCTGGGAATTGGCGGCAGGCTTTCCGCCGCAGGCCGCCAGCAGGGAGACCAACATCAGCGCGGACAGAACCGCAGCCACGAGCTTTTTCACTTTCATCATGATTTCCTCCAATTTTACTTTATTTTTCCGCACCCGTACCTGGGGCGATCAAAACGGATGTCATTTGCGGTGGGGCATGAACGCGCCGGCCACATTGAGGACGGCGGCCGCGCCGAACGCCACGCAGAAGATGATGGCCAGCACGGGGTTTCCACCGAAGAAGGGCACGCCGGTGAGTACGTCGGCCAAGGGGTAGGCGGTTTCCACCAGGTGGTTGGCCAGGGCCACGGCGAAGCAGGCCCCGCCCAGGATGGGGGTGAAGGGGAGGCGGAGCGCCTCGCCCGCCAGGGTGATCGCCGCGCCCGCCAGCATCAGGCCAAAGGTGAGCCAGGAGAACACCCGGTCCACATCCGGCGCGGCGGTGGCCTGATAGACGATGATGTAGGCCACGGCGCCCACTAAGGCGGCCAGAGCGGCGGCCAGGCTCAGGTACAGACCCGGTTTCGCGTCTTGCAGCAAACGCTTCATCCTACTGGACCCCCTTTCTGGATTTGATCTCCGAGAGCACGTACAGTACCGCCGTGCCGGCTGTGAGAATCCCGATGGCGGCATTCAGCCCGACGAGGGCCGGCTTCCACCAGGGCGTGTAGTTTGCCACGGTCTCCGTCTTGCTCAGGCCGTTCACCAGGTTGGAGCGGCTCATGGTGTAGAGATAGTAATGGGCCACCTCCCGGAGCTTACCCCAGATGAAACCGTCCCGATCCTTTGTGAGCAAATTGGATGCCTCAGGGACCCGGCCTGGATCGTTGTTGAACTGGCAGGTGCCCGCCTGGAGGGCGTCGGCTGTGCCCATGTAGCTGGCAGAATCCTTGGA
>CATJRT010000396.1 GCA_949742895.1 uncultured Eubacteriales bacterium
CCGCTTGCAGGTATTGTAAAATACCGGGTGCTCCACCGCCCCAAACAGCTCGTTGATGTTCTCCTCGGGGATGCCCAGGGTTTGCTCCGCCAAGGTGTAGAGGATGCTCTTGTCCACCTCCTGGGCAGAGTGCTGCTTCCAGCCCCCGGCCAGGATGATGCGGGAGCCGCGTGGCAGCTTCACCCGCAGCCCCAGCTCCTCCATCCGCTTCAGGCCGAACCACAGGTAGGAGGGAAAACCGATAATGCGGGTGGGGAAGCAGGAACGCTCCAGCCTTTTCAGCGCTGCCGCCACTGCGTCCAGGTCGGGGACATAGGCTCCGTCTGTCATCCGCAGGGCGTAGGTGCGGCTGAGGGGCGGGGAAAAGTGGGTGAGGCCGAACATGGTCCGGGTGACCCCAGTGTGGTTGGATTTGTGGGGTTTGTAGCCCAGGACTACGCAGTGGGCGGGCTTTACCGAAACCAGATGGTGCCGGAAGCCCAGGTTGATGACCATGGGAGCGCAGGCCAGGATGAAGCCCCAGTCAAAGCCGATGCGGCTGAACCTGCCGCTGGTGCCGGAGGAGGTGACCTTCATAACCATACGCCATTGGGGCATGGAAAACAGTGCCTTCCGTTTGAAAAACAGGGTGGGGATCACGGGGATTTTCGCCAAATCGTCCATGGTTTGAAGCTGGTCCGGGGAAAAGCCAAGGTGTTCGCAGATGGTGGCGTAGCCGGGGCAGTGGCGGATGTGGTAGGCGCAGTTGTCCCGGCAGGCTTGCAGAAAGGCCCGGTCGGAACCGGGGAGGTCGTAGGGGCGGAGCCGCCAGAACAGCCGTTGACGGGACAGCATGGGTCATGCCTCCTTATGCTTCGTAGTTTGCGTATTGCCATATGTGATTGGTATTATAGCACAAGCAGGGGAAAATGGGAACCCACGACGCAGAAAAGTGGGGGATTAACCCATCATATGGGGGTTTTTATTTCTTTGTGGAACGTGGTTTTATGAAAGTTGCACAAAAACGGGGTAAGAAAATTGTCATCAATCAGAAGATAAAAATGAAAGACGTACCTTGAAATGTAACTGCAACGTGGTATAATAAGGATAGTCAAGGATATTCCCCCATAAATTATGGCGGGGGAACAGCCCCAAAGACCAATCCACCACAAAGGCCATGGCCTTTGTGCGTTATGCCGCACGGCATAACGAAAACGTTTGCGGACCGCAGGAGGGGGCTTCTGCGGAGGCGGGGAGGGAAACGGGGGCCGTAACGGCCCAAAGCTGCGCCGTTCCCGCCGGCCTTGTACCCAGGCAGCATATGTAAAGAAAGGAAGTAGATGCAATGAAGAAATGGAAGCAACTAACCAAGCGCGGGCTGGCCCTGCTCCTGGCACTGGTGATGTGCCTGGGCATGGTGCAGCTCACCGCCTTTGCCACAGAGGAGGACGGCTGGACCGGCGCTGTGGCGGAGGAGGAGACCCCCGCCGAGGTTCAGGCGTTCCTGGACGCGGTGGCGGCTCTGCCCGACGCCAGTGAGGTCACCGCCGAAAACGCGGCGGAAATCGGTGAGCAGGTCAGCGCCGCGCTGGACCTCTATGAGGCCATCGGGACCGAGACCGATGAGGCCGCCGAGGCCCTGAACACCGTCTACGCCGTCTATGCGGCGGTCGAGGCGGCGGTGAATCTGGAGAGCAGCACGCTTGAAGCGGTTACCAAAACGGATAACGTCACCAAAACGGCATACAGCCAGTTCAATCCTAACACAAATACGTCCAACACTGTGAGCAACGGATTTGCGGAAAACGGTTACGGGACGGTTGTGCTGGATGACGAGAATCCCACTGCAACTGACGTTGCGTTCTGCCATTACTGGGGTGCCCATATCTCCGGATGGCCCAATGGGTTCCAGATGATCGCAATCGAGAGGAACACCAATCCTTCCGTTGCGACCGCTAAGGCCAGAAGCACAGAGAACGGTCTGGTAGTGGACTTTACGAAGGGCGCTGGAACCGGAACAACTACCATCGTGGTTGGCTTTACCGTCACGACACTGCGTCCCACCGCAAACATCGCGAGCAGCGGCCAGACGTATGCCGGTTTCAGCGGCTACCTCTACTACACTGTTACCAATAGTGGTAGCAGCGGCACAGTGACCCCCAGCGAAAAGCCCGATAAGCCCACGGCAAATGATGTGCCCACCGCAAATCAGAATGGATATGTCTACGTCAAGTGCGTGACTTATCCAAATGCGAATCCTCTCTATAATTCAACACGGACACACGCTGGCTTTATGTCGCTCAAG
>CATJRT010000397.1 GCA_949742895.1 uncultured Eubacteriales bacterium
GTGCGGCGGTGGAGGCCGCACGCAGCCGGGCGGACGTCATCATCACTACCGGTGGCCTGGGTCCCACCTGCGACGACCTGACCAAGCAGGTTCTGGCGGACGCTTTCGGCAAGCCCCTGGTGTTCCACCCGGAGTGTGCCGAGACTATCCGCGCCTTTTTTTCCCGCGCAGGGCGGGCCATGACGGACAATAACCTTCAGCAGGCGTATCTCCCCGAGGGGTGCGCGGTGCTGGACAACGCCTGGGGCACCGCCCCCGGCTGCGCCTTTGAGAGCGGCGGGACCTCTGTGGTCATGCTCCCTGGCCCGCCCAGCGAGTGCCTGCCCATGTTCCGGGAGCGGGCCGTTCCCTGGCTGGCGCGGCTGAGCGAGGGGGTCATCCGCTCCCGCACTCTGCGGGTGTTCGGCTCCGGTGAGTCAGAGGTGGAGTCACTGCTCCGGGAGCGGATGAACGAGCTGACCAACCCCACCCTGGCCCCCTACGCCAAGGAGGGAGAGGTGGAACTGCGCATCACCGCCAAGGCGGACACTGCCGAAGCGGCGGATGCCCTCATCGCCCCGGTTGAGGCGGAGGTCCGCTCCGTCCTGGGGGACCGGGTATACGGCGCGGACGTGGCGGGGCTGGAGCAGGTGGGGCTGGACGGCCTGAAGGCCCAGGGGCTAACCCTGGGCACAGCGGAGAGCTGTACCGGCGGGCTGATCGCCAAGCGCATCACCGATTTGCCCGGGGCGTCGTCCGCCTTCCGGGGGAGCGTGGTGAGCTACACCAACGAAGTCAAGGCGGGTGTTCTGGGCGTGCCCCAGGCCCTGCTGGACGAAAAGGGCGCAGTGTGCGCCGAAGTGGCCCGCGTCATGGCGGAGGGGGCGCGGCGCACCCTGGGCTGCGACATAGCGGTGTCCGTCACCGGGGTGGCGGGGCCAGACCCGGACGACCAGGGGAACCCGGTGGGGCTGGTGTTCACCGCCTTGGCCGCGCCCGGCGGCTGCTGGGTGAAGGAACTGAACCTGGTCAGCCTTGCCGCCCGACGGGACCGCACCCGGAACCTGGCCGCCAACCACGCCCTGGATATGGCGCGGCGGTGGCTGGCGGGGCTTGAGCCGGCGGGAAACACCTGGCCGATGGATGGATGAAGAAGCGCTGAACAGGGGGGAACGCCTATGAAACGCTGGATGAAAATAGCCGCAGCGGCGCTGTGCACCGCGCTGCTGCTGACTGGGCTGATGCTCCCTGGCCTGAGCAGCGCCTCCTCCTCCGTATACCTGATGGCGGTGAACGACAAGACAGTGGAAATGACCGCTGAAAATATGCCCATGATGGTAAACGGCACCCTGTATGTGCCCTATACCATGCTGACCAGCCGTGTCACTGAGATCAACCTGCGGGTCACTGCCCTGTACAGCACCACCCGGCAGACCCTACTGGTGTCCGGCGGGCCAAAGGCAGTGACCTTTGACATCAGGGCCAATACCGCCACCGACATTCAGGGCAATACCCTGGACGTACGCGCAGCGGTGCGCAACAACATGGTATTCCTTCCGGTGGGCTGGCTGTGCAGCTACTTCGACACCATCAGCTACTCCCTTATTCCGACCCAATACGGTACCCTGGTACGCATCACCAACAACGACGCGATTTTGGGAGATGCAGAGTTTGCCGACGCAGCCAAGGGTAAGCTGGCGGAAAACCTGCGCCGGTATCAGGACTCTATCGCCCCCAGCGCCTCCCCCTCAGCCGTTCCGACCGTACAGCCAAGCCGCTCTCCGCTGGTGCAGCCCTCCGCGCCGCCTGTGCAGCAGCCCTCTGCGCCCCCGGTGGTCCAGCCCAGCCAGCCTCCCAGCCCCAGCCCCTCCCCAAGCCAGGAGCCGGAGGAGGGCGCAGAGCTGTACCTGGCCCTGCGCTGGGGTGGGCAGGGTGAGCAGACCGCCCAGCTTCTGGAGAGCCGGGGTCTGCGGTGCCTGTTCCTGTTCACCGGCGAGGAGCTGCGGCAGCAGGACGACGCAGTGCGCCGCCTGGTGGGCGCCGGCCACGGCATCGGGCTGTACCTGCCCGGCGCGGCCGGGGAGGACTGTCCCACCTTGGCGGCAGAGGGCCGTAGCCTGCTGGCGGACATCGCCCGATGCGACACGGTTATCATCAGCGGCGAAGGACTGGACCAGAGCGGCCGGGACGCGCTGCTGGACGCGGGCTATGTCCTGTGGGACGCCAGCCTCCGGGGGACGCAATATTCCTCCGGCGAGGCGCTGGTCCGGGGGCTGGATATCCGGCGAATGAATTACGTGGAGCTGAGCTGCGGAGAGGGGGAGGCCGCCTTCCTGCGCTCTGCCCTGAACGCCATGGAGAGCGGGAATTGCGGGGTCAATCAGCCCACGGCCTCTGTATTGTCGCTTGCGTAACACACTCTCTGCAAACGCACGCCCCAAACGGGGCGTGCGTTTTCTTCCCTTGACTTGTCCCCCCTCCGGGGCGTAAAATAAAGCGTTCAAAACGACATGGACAGGGCCGGGCAACGGGGTCTGGGGCAACGGCGCCGCGCCTGTCCGGAAGGAAGGATGCAAAATGGCGACCGGCACGAAATTCATCTTTGTCACCGGCGGCGTGGTGTCCGGGCTTGGCAAGGGCATCACCGCCGCCTCTCTGGGACGGCTGCTCAAGCAGCGGGGCCTGCGGGTGCGGGTGCAGAAGCTGGACCCCTACCTCAACGTAGACCCCGGCACCATGTCCCCCTACCAGCACGGGGAGGTGTTCGTCACCGACGACGGTGCAGAGACCGACCTGGACCTGGGCCACTATGAGCGCTTCATCGACGAGAACCTCACCTTTAACTCCTCCGTCTCCTCGGGCAGGGTCTATTGGAACGTGCTCAACCGGGAGCGGGCAGGGGACTACCTGGGAGGCACCGTCCAGATCATCCCCCACATCACCAACGAGATCAAGGAGCACATCTACTCCCTGGAAGGGGAGGGGGCGGACGTGGCCATTGTGGAGATTGGCGGCACCGTGGGCGACATTGAGAGCCAGCCCCTTTTGGAGGCCATCCGGCAGGTGGCGGCAGAGCGGGGACGGCAGAACGTCATGTTCATCCACGTTTCCCTCATCGTGTCCATCCCCGGCTCCGGGGAGCTGAAGTCCAAGCCCACCCAGCACTCCGCCAAAGAGTTATTATCGCTCGGAATTCAACCAGACGTTATCATGTGCCGTAGCGACTCCCCCATTCCCCAGGAAATTCTGGATAAAATTTCCCTGTTCTGCAACATTCCGGCGGACCACGCCATCCCCAACCTGACGGCAGAGCTGCTGTACGAGGTGCCGCTGATGTTGGA
>CATJRT010000398.1 GCA_949742895.1 uncultured Eubacteriales bacterium
GGCGGGATCGGATATCAGGAGGAGTGCGCCCCCACCCTGAAAGCTGCGGAGAGCGGAACCAATATGGTGCCGTCCGTCCTCTGCCTCAATGACCAGGGCGGCAGCGCCATGCACTGCACGGAAAATGTTAGTGGAACACTCCGCGCCCAGGAGCATGGACACCAGCCCCTTGTATTTGAAAACCACGGTGTAGATGCCAGGTATACCGGACCACACCGTGTATCTCCAACCCTATCCTGCCGGGCAGGCACCGGCGGGAATAACCTCCCTTTGACGCTTCAAGAGCAGACTGGTTTCTTTTCCCGCCAGAGATCAGATAAATTCACCTGCAGCGATGTGGTCTCTACGCAGAGCGCCAGACAGAGCAAAGACGCAACCGATCTGGTTTGCCAGAGCGTAAATTTCCCGCTTTTGATAAGGCGCTTTACGCCGACCGAGGCCGAACGGCTCCAGGGTTACCCGGACGATTGGACAGCCCTCCCGAAGGCTTCTGATTCAGCCAGATACCGTGCGTTAGGTAATTCTGTCGCAATTCCCTGCGTGGAGCACCTTATAGGCAAAATCAGGCAAGTGATTCATTTGAGCGGGGATAGCACCAGCATCCTGTCTCATGATCGTTGACCACACCTACCGCCTGCAAAAAGGAATAGATGATAACCGTACCCACAAATTTCATCCCCCGGCGCTTTAAATCCTTTGAAATACGGTCGGACAGTTCTGTGCTGGCGCGGACCACATCGTCTGTATTCAGGATGGCCTGGCTCTGGGTGAAGCCCCAGAGGTAGCGGTCAAAGGAGCCGAACTCCTTTTGTATTGCCAGGAACACTTTGGCGTTTTGGACCGACGCCTCGATCTTTCTCCGGTTACGAACGATGCCGGGATTGGACATCAGCGCCTCCAGCTTTTCCGGGCTGTACTCCGCCACAAGGATGGGGTCAAAGCCGTCGAAGGCCTGACGGAACGCCTCCCGCTTTTTCAGGATGGTAATCCAGGACAGGCCCGCCTGAAAGCCCTCCAGAATCAGCATCTCAAACAGCTTACGGTCGTCATGCTCCGGCCTGCCCCACTCCTGGTCATGGTAAACAATATACAGCTCTGAATCCAGATCGGCCCAGCGGCAGCGTTTCAATTCCATCTGCGTTCCCCCTATCTTTTGGAAACATTATACCGAAGCCAGCTCCCTGGCGCAAGACTTATGATTGCACCGCGGCAATTCACGCGATATAATAACATTGTATTACAGTGGAGCAGGTGAGAAGATGGAGAAAAAGAGACGGTTTTATGATGTGTTGGGAGGGTTTTTCCTCGGGGTGCTGATGGCCTCGCTGATATGGGTGTGCGTTGGTCAGAGGCCGGACGTCACGAATATGGACAGTTCAGAGGAAAACCAGCTTACGGCATCAGCAGGCGGTTCGGAAATGTCTTCTGGCACGGACGCCTTACCAAATGAAAATACATCCGCAAATAAAAGCAACCCGGAACAGGAGCGGCCAACGGATGCCTGGGACAGCACCGCCGTCTACACTGGGGGCGACACCGTCAGCTGCCAGGGGCGGCGGTATCGGGCCAAGTGGTGGACCCAGGGCGAAAAACCTGGTGTCAGCGACGTATGGGAGGACCTGGGCGTTCTGGACGGCGAGCCAGTCCAACCGGAGGGGGTGGATAACGCTCCCATAGATTCCTCAGAGCCGCAAAACACAGAACTGACCGATTTTAAAGTGGTGGGCTATTACCCCAGCTGGAAGCCGGACAAGCTGAACAGCGTGGATTTCGGCATCGTGACCCACGTCTGTTATGCCTTCGCCATCCCCACGGCGGAGGGCGGCCTGCGGGATCTGGAGAACCCGGATACCGCCAGAGCTCTGATCCGCTCCGCCCATAACAATGGGGCCAAGGTATTGCTCTCCGTGGGCGGCTGGAGTTACAACGACGCCCCGCTGGAAAACGTGTTCATGGAGGCCACCGCTGATGATGAGAGGCTCCAGCGGTTTGTTGAAAGCATTCTCGACATGTGCGACGAGTTCGGCTTTGACGGTGTGGACATGGACTGGGAACACCCCCGTGTGGACGGCACCAGCGCCAGGCAGTATGAGGCCCTGATGCTGGCCCTGTCGGAGCGGCTCCACGCCAAAGGCAAGCTTCTGACAGCGGCGGTGCTCAGCGGGGCCACCGCAGACGGCAACATCTACTATGACGCCGCCGCCCACACCAACGCGGTCCTGAACGCTGTGGACTTTATCAACGTCATGGCCTATGACGGCGGCGACGGAGAGCGCCACTCTCAGTATCAGTTCGCCGTGGACTGCGGCGCCTACTGGAAGGAGACACGGGGCCTGCCCGCGTATAAGGTGGTATTGGGCGTCCCCTTCTATGCCCGTCCCAGCTGGGCGGACTATGGAACCATCCTGGCCGCTGTGCCGGATGCCTTCGGAAAAGACCATATCTCCTACAACGGCATGGACGTCTACTACAACGGCGTAGACACCGTCGCGGAGAAAACCAGGTACGCCAGGGAGAACCTGGGAGGTGTTATGATCTGGGAGCTGACCCAGGATACTGCTGACAGGAGCAAAAGCCTGCTGCAAGCGATAGGGAGCGTCGCAAATTAACGCCTATAGCCAGTGTGATAAGACCATTGAGCTGTTCCAGGCAGAGGTCATCCAGTTTGAGGCTATAATAGCCCACAAGCTGGAGTGGACTGATAGCTGGATGCGGGCGGCAAGCCTGCATCATCCCTGCTCTAAAAGGGCAAAGGAAGCCCTCATCCCGCGCACAGTGACAATCAGCGGCAAAAGAACGCATTGTCTGCAATAGATTTTGACAGCTCTCCCGGTGTAATATGGTAATAATACCACAACAGGAGGTCTTCTTCCATGAAATATGGACACTTTGACCAACAGAAGAGGGAGTATGTTATCGACCGGGTGGATGTGCCGGTCTCCTGGACCAACTACCTGGGTGTGGAGGAGCTGTGCGCTGTAGTCAACCACACCGCCGGGGGTTACCTTTTCTATAAGAGCCCGGAGCACCACCGGATTACCCGGTTCCGGCCTAACGGTGTGCCCATGGACCGGCCTGGACACTACAATTATATCCGGGACGACGAGACGGGGGAGTTCTGGTCGGTGTCCTGGCAGCCCTGCGGCGGGCCGCTGGAGCACTACCGCTGCCGCCACGGCCTGAGCTACTCCGTCTACGAGTGCAGCAGGGGGGAGATCAGCGCCGCCCAGACTCTGTTCATCCCTCTGGGGGAAAATGTGGAGCTGTGGGACCTGA
>CATJRT010000399.1 GCA_949742895.1 uncultured Eubacteriales bacterium
GCTTTGGATTTGCAACTGACCCTTTTCTCACCCTTTTAGCCAGCGTGGTCACTCCCTTTGCCTTCTACTACGAGGACGATCCGCTGGACGGCTGCATCCGCTATGTCACGGAGACAGAGGCGGAGCGGCTGATGGGCCTGCCGGAAGGCTGGACGGCATACGGCGCGGACGGCGAGATCATCAGCAGGGCCCAGCGATACCAAGCCCTGGGCAACGCCATCGCCCTGCCCTGCGCGGAGTACATCATGGCCGGGATCAGGGAGGTTCTGGCCCGGCCACCCTGAAATGCGTCTCAATTCGAGACGCATTTCGACATTTTATGAAAATCGGAGGTTATCTGCATGAAACGCATAACACCCCTGCTGCTGGCGGTATTCATGGCCTTTGCCATGACCTGCCCAGCCCTGGCCACAGACGCGCCGGAGGGCGCTGCACCTGTCCGGCCCGCGGCCCTGTACCCTACGGAAGTCGTGGAGAGCGCGGAGGGCGACTGCCGCAGGCTGGAAAAGGTCTACCTGCTCACCGCCGCCGACAACCCGGCCAACATCCCCACAGAGGATTTTGAGCGGGAAGGCTACCGCTATACTCTGCTGGACGTGACCCGGCAGGACTACACCGAGAGCGAGACCAGGGAACACACCGAGACGGTCACGCTGGACAGCGGCACCAAGGACATGGACAAAATCATGCCCCAGCTTGCCGCCACGCGGGAAGTCACCACCGAGGACGGTTTTACCGGCATATTGACGCTGGACACCGCCAGCATCCAGGTGGAGGCGGCGGGCTACGGCTCCTCCTCCCGCACTGTCACCGCCACCCGTACCTATCCCAATCTGTCCGATGCCGACTCCTCCCTGATTCCTAAGACCATCACGGACAGCGGGCGGACGCTGACATTGGCAGACGTTCAGTGGCAGGAGGCCGGAGGTTTTTATAATGCCACGGCCAGCTATACCGGCACCGCCACAAGCAGTTACGCCACCGGCTACATCATTACCGCCGAATACGCTGGAGAGGTGGTCAAGACCATCAGCGGCGAAATGATCTATACGGCGGTATTCAGCGGCACCCCCATCAATGCCCCCGTCCAGACAGAACCGGGAGCGGAGGATAACAGTACGGAGACCCAGCCGCCGGAGCTGGCAGAACCCGGCAGCTCCGGCGGGATCGGCCTGAAATGGCTGCTGGTCCTGCCCATCGCGGCAGGGGCGGCAGGGCTGGCCTTCCTGGGGAAGTTCCTGCTGAAAAAATATAAGGCTAAAAAAGAATGGAAGGAGTACACCACATGAAGAAATGGAAAACCACCCTGCTCTCCACCGCCCTGCTGCTGTCCCTGGCTGTGACCCCGGCCCATGCGCTGGATTACACCTTTGACAGCCCGCCCACCGGGGATTTTGGAACCCCCACCAGCGCGGAGAACATCATCCAGACCGGCGCCGAGCCCGCCAACAAGGACAGGAGCAAGAGCAGCGCCCTCATCCCGCCCGGTTTTGGGACGCCCACCAGCTACCTGCCGGGGAGCGGCGAGTACTTGACCCCGAACCTCGCGGCGGACGGCCCCCTGAGCGGAAACTACACCCTCACCGTGACGGGCGGCACAGGCGGCGGCGCACCGGCTATCCCCGGCGCGGTTGACACCTCCGCGCCCACCAACCCGGCCTATCCCACCGCCAGCGGCCCCGTCACCGCCTTTACCGATGTGACAGCCGACCTCTACTACCGCAACGGCAGTTTGGGGACGCTGGAAATCCCGTCCATCGGCCTGTCGGTGAAGATCATGCAGGGGACGGACAGCGCGGCGCTTGCCAAGGGCGCGGGCCACTTTACCAACACCAGTATATGGAATGGCAACGTGGCGCTGGCCGGGCACAACAGAGGCGTGACAAATCACTTTGGCAAAATCCACACCCTTGACACGGGCAACACCATCACCCTCACCACGGCCCTGGGCACCCGCACCTATACCGTCACCAGCGTGGCAAAAGTCGATGTGATGGACAACACCATGCTGGAGGCCACCAGTGATAACTGCATCACCCTTTTTACCTGCGTCCAGAACCAGCCCAGCTGCCGCTGGTGCGTCCGGGCGGTTGAGAGTTAGGGAAATCGCCATTTTTTGACCGTTTTCTGCATTTCTGATATAATAATAGTAGGAAACCCTTCCTAAATAAAACATTGGAGGTATCAGAAATGCGCGGGAAATATGTTCAGTTCGTGGCCGGTGTCATCATCGGCGGGACCCTGTTCAGCGGCGGCACAGCGTATGCGGCGGGCCTTCTGGCCGAGCCATCCAGCCAGACCTTCTATGTAGACGGCCAGCAGGTCCAGTTACAGGCTTACGCCATCGGCGGCAGTAACTATGTGAAGCTCCGGGACGTGGGGCAGACTGTCGGCTTTAATGTCTACTGGGATGGAGCGGTCTACATCGACACCACCGCCCCCTACACTGGGACAGCGCCAGAAAGCCAGACCACCGCCCCGGCAGTTACAGCCCCCTCCACCCAGGCCCCAGCTCCTTCCGCCTATACCATCAGCACCGGCCATTGGAGCAGGGAAGATTATTCCCGGCAGGCCAATCCCACCGTGTTCACAGGCGTTTATAACCGGGATCTGTATAACGCCATCCGGCAGACTTTGGTGGACATGGGGACGGAGAACAGCGCGGGAGACCGCTGCGCCTACACAATGGTGTCAAAGGACGATTACGGCGCGGTCAAGCGTATGCTGGGCCGCATGGACGGGCTCTATCGGTATGAGCACCATGTACCGCAAAATCTTTCCAACTACTACGAATACCTGGACTATTTCGCCGTGTCCGCCGCCATGCCGGGCGACTACCAAAGCGCCTATGATTTTATCCAGCCTGCCATCGCCGCAGTAGACCGGCTGGGTACAGACCGGGAAAAGGTGAAATACCTCAATGATTATCTGTGCGGCCTGCTGGCCTACGACAGAAAGGGCATCGCCGGGATCGTGCGGACTTTCTCACAGCACAGCGCCGAGCTGGAGGCCGCCTGCGGCGATTACGCCCACAACTTCAAATTCCTCTGTGCGGCGGCCAATATCCCTTGCTTTACCATCAGCACTTCCAACCATTCCTGGAATATGGTCTATGCGGACGGCCAGTGGCTCCATGTGGATGTATCCGCCAACGACCTGTACCGCCGCGACTATATTCTGCTGGCGGGAACCGTTTCTGGCCGTACCGACCAAGCGCCGGAGGCTACGGCTTTTCTGAAAGAGCTGCTTGTACCCGGCTCCACAAAGTAA